>NZ_JBHLVZ010000031.1:0-8476 GCF_042433125.1 Muricoccus vinaceus
ATAGCTAACGAGATAGAATTCGGTGTCGAACTCTCGGCTTGGACGGCGCCCTTCCTTCCACCCGGTCTCCATGAAGTGGGTAAACGGATCTATGCGCGCCTCTCGAACATCCGGGTAGCTTTCGAGGTAAAACTCGGCATCAAATTGCGCGCGGACCGTGGCGTCGGCTACTACAGCGGAGACTGCTTCATCGGTAAGTAGAGGAGGAGCCTTGCCGATTTGCGGCATTCCGCAATCACTACGCAGGTGATCTGAGCGTTCCACATTGATCATAAGATATGCGCACCGATATGAATTCAACCGACCCGGATGTGATAAGCAGATACCGCCCTTAGTGCACTCTGTCAATTACTTGTGAGTTTTGGCAATTTGCAGGACCAGATCAGGGTGTGTCCTCAGACGGGCCAGAAATAGGCCGCGGCGAGGTTGATGGAGTCGAGGAAGTTGCGTGGGAGCTTGTCGTCGCGAGTGGCAATGGCGCGGAACTGCTTGAGCTTTGCGAAGAAGTTCTCGATCAGCTGCCGTGCCTTTACCGCTGTATCGCGGCCGCCCTTGAGGTGACGGATCATTTCCACTTCGCTCGTGCCGGACTTGGGCAGGGTTGTTGCTTGCCCGCTGAGCACAGCACGAGCGGCAGCCTCGGCGTCGAGGTGGTCCGTCTTGGCATACTGACGACGCTGCCCTCGGCCGGCTCGGCTGACCCCGTGGACGGCATGGCCTGCTTGGTGGAGAAAGCGCGCCAGACCGGCCCCATAAGAGCCGGTGCCCTCGATGCCGAAGTCGCGGACGGGCCAGAGCGATCAGGCTCAGGCGTCGAGTTTGCGACAACCGTCGGACCCAACCCGTATCGTCAACTCTCCGAGCCGCGTGATGGCCACCGCGGCGTGGGTGTGCTTGTGGGTGTCGAAGCCGACGATGATGTTGGTGAACCTGGCTTCGCTCATGTCACCTGCTCTCCCTGGACGCACTGTCCCGGTGATCGGCCAGTGGATAAGACTGTGACGGGATGGACGGCCTCAGGCTCCTATGAGGTCACTCCACTTGAGGTTCAGACCTGCCAAACGACGCTAACAACCTGGCAGTCGACTTGTCAGCCTACGAGCGACCAAGCTGAGTGACCAGCAGCGGGCCAGCGCCGTCGCGGCGCGTCAGGACGGTAAGCGCGGCGACGAGGCCCATCTTTCGGCGCGGGCGGTGATTGTGCTGGGTCGGCCTGGGGCGGGGAGCTTCGGGCAGACGTTATGGTTGACGTTCATGACGACGCGAAGGGTGGCGGGTATCGCCGGCTCGAGATTTTGACGGGGCCTGGCCGTCGGCGGAAGTGGTCGGACGATGACAAGGCGCGGATCGTCGCTGAGACGCTGGAGTCCGGTGCGGTCGTGGCCGAGGTGGCGCGGCGCTGACAAGTCTGTTCACAGCAGGTGTTCGCGTGGCGGCGGGAGATGCGTGCCGGTGTGATAGCGTGGTTGAGCTTTGTGCCGATCGTGGCAGGGGGGGGCGGCGCCGACACTTGAGCCGATCGATGCGCCGCCCCCTATGGCGCCCGTAATCGAGGTGAGGCTTGCCGGTGCCGTGCTACGCGTTGAGTCCGGCACCGACCGCGATCTGCTGACGACGGAAGCCCTACACTCCGGACCACGCCGGATTTTCCACCACCTCCGCGGATGCTACCTCTCGACGCGCGCGCTGAAGGATGCGACGGAGGATAACGAACGCGCGACCCGCTGCTCAAGGTCAGGTCCTTTGCCCAACCCCATGCCCGCCTCTGAATACACCCTGCGGCCCACCGGCACCGCTGAGGCGCTGGAATGGTTGGAGGCAGCGCAGATGGGCGGCACCGCAGCGTCCTGCCCGAACTGCGGCGACGTGGGGGCCAAGGGAGCAACTCTGCGCGCGCCCTGGCCCGGCAGGACGGGGCAGAACGGCCGCGCGGCGCTGCTGCGTTGCGGCGCTTGCGGCTGCGGCTTCTTCCATCCCGCCGAAGCGGCCGACTACGGCGCCGAGCCGCCCGGGGGGGGCGGCGCTATGGCCTTCTACCTCCAGCAGGGCGCCGGGCTCTGGGGGATCACCGCCAACCTCGAGGCCCTCGGCCGCCCGCCTGGCTCGCGACTGCTGGAGGTCGGCTGCGGCTTCGGCTTCGGGCTCGACTTCGCCCGCCGCGCCCTCGGCTGGGAGGTGATGGGGCTGGATCCCGGCCCCTTCGCCGCCGCCGGACGGGCGCAGCTCGGTCTGCCGATCGAGTCCCGCTACCTTGTGCCCGGGGACAGGGCCTTCGCCGGCCGCTTCGACGTGCTGACCGCTTCCGAGGTGCTGGAGCATGTGCCCTCCCCTCCCGATTTCGCCCGCACGCTGCACGGCGCCCTGCGGGAGGGCGGCAGCCTCGTCCTCACCACCCCCGACTTCGGGGCGGTGGCGCCGGACACGCCGCCGGGCCTGCTCGTGCCGCTGCTGTCGATCGGCTACCACCTTGTGCTGCAGAGCGAGGGGAGCCTCGCCGCCCTTCTCCGCGGCGCCGGCTTCGAGGAGGTCGAGGTCCGGCGCGCCGGGGGCTCCTCGCTGGTCGCCCGCGCCCGGCGCGGCGGGGCAGCGACCCCGGCGCCCCTCCCGGCGGCGTCGCCGGAGGCAGACGACGCCGGCCGACCCCACTACCGGCGGTACCTGCGGGACGCGGCGGAGGCGGCAGAGGCCGGCGGCGATCTGCAGCTAGGCCTTCTCGCTCGCGCCTACAGGGAGGCCGTGAACGCCGCCGACCTGCCCGAGGCCGACGCGCTGTGGGACCACTTCGGGGCGGCCTGCGAGCGGCGCTTCGGCGCCCGCCCGGCGGAGGACGGGGAGGCCGTCCCTGCTCCCGCCTCGGCCGAGACGCTGGACGCCCTGGCCGCGCGCGAGCCGCTCTGCCTCGGCCCGGTGCTGCTGCACCGCGCCCTGCACCGCCTTCTCGCCGGCGCGTCGCGCGAGGCGACGGAGAAGCTGTTTCGGCACGCCGCGGACGCCGTCGGCCGCCTGCGCGCTGCGCTCCGGGCGATTGGCACCGACGACGGCGACGCCGAGGACGCGGCCTGGGTGGCCTCGGCCGAGGCGTTGCTCTGCGCGGCCGAGCGCGGGGCAGACGGCGTGCCCGCCCTCATCGCCGCCCTTGGCTCTGCGCCGGGCGACGCCGCGGCGCGGCGCGAAGGCCGCCCCCTGCGCACCGACGCCTTCCGGCGCCGCCTGTTCGTGTCCCTCGTCAACGCCGGGCGGCTGGAGGATTCTGACACCCTGGCGGATGCGGTTGAGACGGTCGGGCGGGGCGGCGGGATCCTCGGGGACGGCGAGCTGGACGCGTTGTTCTGCGCTGCGGCGCGCGAGTTGCAGCGGCCGGCCGAGACCTCCGAAGCCGCCGCGGAGCGGGCGCTGGGGCTGCTGCGCCGCCTCGGCGATGCGGCGGCGGCGGCACGCGCTGCGGGGCGGGGGGGCTCGGCCGAGACGCTGCCGGGCCCGGCGCGGGAAGCCGAGCTGCTGGCGCTCGAGGTGCTCGGCCGCTGGGACGAGGCCGAGGCGCTGCGCGCCGCCCAGCGGCCGGGCGGGACGGCGCCGTGATGCTGCGGGGACTGCCGCGCCGGCTCTGGCAGCGCGTCCGCGGCCCCCTGGCCAGGGCCAGGGGCTGGGCGGCCTTCGCGCTGTCGCACCTGGAGACCGGAAGCACCGTGCTGTTCGACGAACCCGGGCTGGCTGGGCCGCCGGGCCCGCACGTCGCGGTGTTCTGCCACTTCGACGGCGCGGGTCGGATCCGCGAGCACACCCGCGCCTACGTCGAGGCGCTGCGCGCCGAGCGGCTGGGCGTGGTCTTCGTCACCAACGCCGGCCACCTGGAGCCAGAGGACCTGGAATGGGTGCGCGCGCGGGCGTCGCGCGTCGTGATCCGCCGCAATCTCGGCTACGACTTCGCGGCCTGGCGGGACGCCATCGCCGCCGCCGCCTTGCCCGCCCCCGACACCCGGATGCTGCTGATCGCCAACGACAGCGTCTACGGCCCACTGCGCCCAATCAGGCCGGCGTTAGAACGGATGGACTTTGCGGCGGCTGATGTCTGGAGCGTCACTGACAGCTGGCAGCACCGCTTCCACCTGCAGTCCTTCTTCGTGGCCTTCGGGCCGCGCGCCCTGGCACACCCGGCTTTCCCGCGCTTCTGGAGCAGCGTCGGCAACGTGCGCTCCAAGTGGTGGGTGGTGACGCGCTTCGAGATCGGCCTGACGCGTGCCATGCTGGGAGCCGGGCTGCGCTGCCGGGCGCTGTGGCCCTACACAACCTTAATCGAGCGACTGCGCGAGGAGACGTCGCGCGAGGAGCGATGGGAAGTCGAGGACGGCACCGCGGTGCGAGCCGTGCGCCGCGAGGCGGGGTGCGACGCCGCGCCGCGAGACCCCTTCGCCGAGATACGCCGCCACGCGGCGGGGCGCGTGCTCGGCCTCGCGCTTGGGCGGGTGCCGATGAACCCAACGGCCGACCTGTGGCAGGTGCTGCTGGAGCAGGGCTGCCCCTTCCTTAAGCGCGAGCTGCTGCGCGATAACCCGGGGCTGGTGCCCGGCGTTGCCGCCTGGTCAGCGACCGTGGGCGCGATCGACGCGCGCGGGCGCGACGTTATCCTGCGCGACCTGGAGCGCTGCCTGAAGGACCGCTCCCCCTGACGACCCCCGCCGGGTCTGTCTTGGACGACGGGACCAGCCGGGGGGTACCCTCCGCTGCCGTTCTGCCGGAGCCGGACGGCGCCGCGCCGGAGCCGACCGAGCTCGTCCTGCTGCCCTGGGGCTCCCGGCGCCTAGTGCACGCGCTGGCCTACCAGGCCCCTCTACGCTTCGCCGGCCGCGTGCTGGAGGTCGGCACCGAGGTGGCGATGGCGCGGGTGGCCGACATGCTCGCGGCGCGCCGCCTCGTGCGCTCGCAGGTGCTCGGCAACGAGCCGGGGCTGGCGCCGCCCGCGAGCGGCGGGCGGCGCGTGGCGCTCTACCTGCACTACGCGGCGTCGGGGCGAATCTCGCCGATGGTGCGGGCCCAGCTCGCGGCCTACCGGGCGCAGGGCTTCGACGTCGTGCTCGCCAGCAACGCCGAGCGCGTGGACGAGGCAGGCTGGCGCGCCGCCTCCGAGCACTGTTGGCAGATGCTGCGACGGCGCAATCTCGGCTTCGATTTTGGTGCTTGGCGGGATTCCGCGGCGCTGTTGCTGCTGGGCGCCTGCCCGCCCGAGGAGCTGCTGCTCGTCAACGACAGCGTCATGGGCCCTATCCGGCCGCTCGGGACCCTGCTGGAAAGGGCGCGCGCCTTCGGGCTCGGCGCGGTCGGCATGACCGAAAGCCGTCAGGGCGGCGTGCACATCCAGAGCTACTTCCTCCTCGTGCGCGGCGCCGCGGCCACAGCCGACACGCTGCAGTTCCTGTCTCAGCTACGCCTGAGCACGGCGAAGTGGCTCATCGTGCAGCGGGGGGAGTTCGGCCTCACGCGGTTCCTGCTCCAGCGCGGCCACCGTGTCGCGGCCCTGTTCGGCTACGCCCGGTCGCTGGAGGCAGTCCTCGCGGACTGGGAGGAGCGGCGCTACCTCGCGGAGTTGATGCCGCAGTTCGCGCGCGGCGCCGCCTCGGCCTGCACCATGCAACAGATGATGCTCCGCTGGCCGCTGAATCCCACTATCCATCTTTGGAGAGGACTGCCCCGCTGCATGAGCTTTCCATTCCTCAAGGTGGAGCTGCTGCGCCGCAATCCGGGTCGCCTGCCAGGCGTGGCGGACTGGCCCCTGCTGACGGGGGGCGATAGTTCCGAAATGACCGAGATGCTGCGCGAACACCTGAGCGCACTTGATTGACCATTGCTTCCTTCAATTCAGCGTATGGCGTTGTTGCTCGGATGGATTTTGTTGCACGGAGCGGCGGCTTGGAGATGCAAGCCTGGGCAGTTACGCGCCAGGTCTGTGTTCCCGCAGCTTGGATGCCAACATGTCGCTCAAAACGAACTCTGACTGCCGGGACCGCATCCCGAAGCAGCAGCACAAAATGACGAACTGGTCGGACTACGACGCTGCCCTACGGCAGCGCTGAAGCTTGACCGTCTGGTTCACGGAGGCAGCGATCTCGGCTTGGCGAGCGGAGCCACGTAGCACACCGGGCAGACAACCCCTCTACTCCGCCCTCGATCATCCTGCACAGTTCGAGGCGGGCCACCCCCGCCTCTGACGGACATCTTGTCTAGCGCTGTCAAAGAACACCGAGTGGGCCCAAATTTCAGACTGACGTGGCTCGGCTCGAATTGTTCTGAATTCGCACCAAGCAGACTGAGGCGTTGCGATCAAGCGAGCCACATGGGTCTCCTTACATTTCCTTCCAACTTAGCGCGTGGTGGAGCGAAACATCGTCGACTACACCTCCAGTTGTATCGCGCAGAAGTGAAAAATCTTCTGGGCACAACCAGTGGTGAGATGAATGTCCTATTCGGTTCTCGTCGAGAGAAGCAACGCCGCCGCCTGCTCTACCGCACGTGGCTTCGGAGTGGCATCCAGGCTTTCTCCGGAGGTCGCCTTCATCGACGTGGCCGTCGAGAACTGGGAATTCATCGCGGCAGACTTCGCCCGGGTTCGCCCAGGCATCGAGATCCTTCCAGTTGGTGGTGCCGCCGATGGCTTCGCCGAAATGGTGCATTGGGCGTCCCAGCAGGCTGGTTACGCTGCCATTCACATTGTTGGGCATGGAAGCCAAGGAGCCCTGACCCTGGGTTCGGCCACCCTGACCCTTGCCGATCTTCAAAGTGCTGAGACCCGCTCGGCCTGGTCCGAAATCGGCCAGGCTCTTCAGCCTGGAGGCGACATTCTCATTTATGGCTGCCGCACCGCACAGGGTGGCGCTGGGTTTAAATTCTTATCCGAGTTGGGCGAAGTCACCGGCGCGAACGTGGCGGGTTCCACAACTTTGACAGGCGCAGCGGAGCTGGGCGGTGACTGGGTGCTTGCTGGCCGGAGCGGTGTTGTTAGGACCGATCCTGTTGAGAGTGTCAGCTTTCCGGGCGTCCTCACAGCGCCGACCATTAGCGCGGGTGCGCCTGTAACGTATGTTGAGGGAGATGCGGCTCAGCACATCGCAAAGGACGTCACTGTTACGGGCGGCAACGGCTATGCCGGCGGATCGGTCCGGTTCGGTATTAGCAACCCGGATGCTGGTGATGTTCTAAAGCTGGCTAGTGCGACCGACGGCACCGCAGCTGGTGCCATCTCGTTGGTGGGGAGTGCGGTTTATCTCGGTGACGGCGTAAGCCGCAGTGTTGTTGGTACGGTCGATGCTGTCGAGAATGGCCAGAATGGACAAGCTCTGAAGGTCAACTTCACGGCCTTTCCGACCCCGGCCTTCACCAATTCGAGCTTTGAAGGTGGCAACATCACTGGCTGGACTGTAGGCCAGGACCGCGTGATTCTGGGTCAGACCGTCATTAACGGCCGCGTTAGCCCGGACGATGTTACGGATCCGCCTAGTTCCGGTGATGATGCCGGTGCTATCAATAATATGACTTATAGCCACGAAGTCTCAACGACCGAAGCCACCGCAGGGACTTCCTCGCTGCGGTTGTACAATTCGGGGCAAACTTCCGCCGGCTTCGATGTCGTTCACGGGCCTTATGCGCACTCCAACACCTTCAACGCAGCCGCGGGGCAGGTACTGAAGTTCGACTGGAAGGCTGCCGCCGGCGGCGACGCGTACGACGCGTTTGGCTACCTCATGAACGCCGATACCGGGCAATCGGTAACCGTCCTTGATGAGACCGGTGCCAATGACTCCGGCGTGAAGCCCTGGACCACAGAGAGCGTCGTAGTTCCAACATCGGGGAACTGGTTCTTTGTCTTCGTTGCTGGGACTTATGATTTCACTGGCGGTCGGGCGGTCGGGGGATCTCTGTACGTCGACAACTTCCAAGTCGTGACCTCAAGCGTGATTGATGCGGTGGTCGAGGCCATTGCTGATCAGGTCACCTATGAGAGCACCTCGGATTCGCCTGTGCCGCCCCGCCAGCTCATCGTCGATGTGGCCGACGGTACGGGTGACCAAAAGAGTGCCACAAGCTCGCTCAACGTCACTAACGTCAACGATGCTCCCAGCGCCGTGCGACTTGATGGTGGTCTCACCGATACGGTGAACCAGTCTGCAGGTGTCAATGCCTTGGTCGGTACGTTGTCCGCGACCGACCCTGACAGCGCGACCCTGACTTACAGCCTAGCGACCGGTCCTGGCGACACGGACAACGCCCTCTTTGCTATCAACGGCACATCACTGTCCGCGGTGAACTCCGCGACCATGAGCGCTGGCAGCTACAGCGTGCTGGTCAACGCAGATGATGGCAACGGCGGCACAACTCAGCAAGCACTCACGATTGTAGTCGTGGATAACGTTCGACCTGTCGCGCCCGGCATCACCTCGCCGGCGCTGACCGGGGACAACACGCCCGTGCTCGCCGGCACGGCCGA
>NZ_JBHLVZ010000032.1:0-42892 GCF_042433125.1 Muricoccus vinaceus
CGGCCGACCGCCCTTCGGCTTCGGCCGCTCTCGCGGCAACAGCGGTTCCACCACCGCCCAGAGGTCATCAGGAACGAGGAGGGCCATCCTTCCTCAACGCCTCAACCCAGGTTCTGTCCCGATCTTTGAGCGCAGAGGGGCGGGTCGAGCGGAGTGCCCGCCGCTTGGGTTGTAAGCCTTAACTGCGCCTAGCTTTAGCCGCTTCTTTGGTGACATCGAAGCCGTTAGGCTTGGATGGCTTCTGCGAGATGCCCACAGAAATGTCCCCGGTAAATGTGGATAAGTTGTTCATGGCAAACAGGCGGCTCGATGCATGCTGTGCTAGTCTGTGACATGCTCAGGAGCCGCCGAGCGCCATGACAACGAGGCCGGTTGATGCAATTCCAGGTTAGAGGTGGAGGGGGCGGGGCGGCAGATCTTAAGGCAACCATCGAGGCAAGCTCGTGATCAACCGCCCCAGAAGCTGTGCGACTTCCTACCGCACCTGCGAGCGGCCAGCGATCAACCGATAGACCGCCAGGACGATGATGGCTCCAACGACGGCTCCGATAAAGCCTGCTCCCTCGTCAGCACGGTACCAGCCAAGGGCTTGACCGAGATAGGTGGCGACGAAGGCTCCGACGATCCCAAGGATGATGGTGATGATAAAGCCACCTGGATCCCGGCCGGGCATGAGGAACTTGGCAACGATACCCGCCAATAAACCGATGATGAGGGTTCCGATAATTCCCATTCGAATTCACTCCAGAAGGTTACCGCAGCCGAGCGCCTAGCCTCGCCATAGGTTTCGGCAGTCCGGGCCCCAATGCGTCGTGGCAGGCGTTTCCGCTTCCGCTGTGGCGATCCGGCTGAAGGTGGCCTGGACGCTCCGGACCCTTCTGAGCCTCGGCAGCCAGCGGAATGGCAGCTTTTGGACGAAGGTTGCCAGCAACCGACCTGCCTGCGTTCAGGCTCCGTTTCTATCTAACCAGCCGCAGTGTTCCGGCAGAGGGGACTTCGGAGGCAGATTTCTGCAGGTTCAACAACTGTGTCGTCAGCGCCAGCACCCGCAGCGTTAGATTCTCGCCGTCGTCATACTCGGCCACGCACCGTCGCTGTCCCTGGTACTCAGCCGAGAGGCGTGGTCGCGCTGGCTGCTTGGGCCAAAGGCGGAAGAGGCGAGGCGTGGCCCCGGCGTTCATATTGATGCGATAGGCAATCCTGGCCTCTTCGCGTCGCTGTACCTCACCGAGGTAGCGCAGCACCTCATCGACCGAACGCAGGTACCAGGACACTCCTGGTGTCGCTGCCTCGCTGGCGCCCGAGGGCCGGTCCGCCACTTCGTCCGCCGTGCAGGGCGACCCTATCCTGTGACATGGGTGAGGCCTGAGGGGCGTCGTTGTCGAGAGCCGGTGCGGTGTAGTGGCCTGCTGCCCCAGCGCGGCCATCTCCGAGCACGCAAACGACGAGTTGGGGCAGGGCGCGATAGAGCTGCCAACCTGCGCCATCCCGGCGCATCGTCATGCCGGGCTGCCGAGCCGTGGTGAGGTTCTCCGGCGAGATGGACCTCAGCACGTGTCAACCGTGGCCCCACAGGCACAAGGCGTGTGTAGCCATTGAACTGCAGGGGACCATGGCTGGTGATTTGGTCCACCATGGCCTGGAAAGGATCGCACGGTGGGCGCGCCGCCAGCCCCTCCCGGGCACAGGCCGCACGCGCCCCTGGGTCTCCATCCTGCCGTCGCCGCGGGTCGTTCACCGCGCTCTGTCCCCCCCGGCCCCTCATCGAAGCGTGAAACCAGCAAGTGAAGCAGCTGCGTTGGACTGCGTTGCATGAACCACCTTGCAGGCGCAGTAGTCCCCGCACTGGTCCGCATTCACATGATACGGACATACTCCGGCCGTCCGAGTTCGAGCATACGGTTGAGTGCGCGGACGGCGATGGCCAATTCTGTCACGCGGCGCCTGTCGGTACGCGGGCGCAGTCCACCGCCGATCACCCGCTTGAAGCGCGCGATATCCGCCTCGACCAGGGCACGCCACAGTCATAGCCTGATGCCTTTTGCCAGCTCATGCGCCCACTTTCCGCGATGGCCCGAAGGTGCTGGTCCCGCTTGGTCGGCGCCGTCTCGGCCGTGGCGCTCGGCACGGCACTGAACCGTGGTGGCACGATCACACCAGCATCGGGGTGCCGCGCCGCCACCTCACAGTAGACGCCGTCCTGGTCGTAGGCGCCGTCGGCGGTGAACGAGGCGATCGGGTCCGTGACCTGGTCGAGTAAGGGACCGACCTGCGAGGCGTCATCAACGTCGGACGATGTCAACTCGGCCGCGACGATCTGCCCGGTGTCGGCGTCCACACCGATGTGCAGCTTGCGCCACGACCGGCGTGCCCTGCTCCCGCGCTTCCCGACGAGCCACTCGCCCGGGCCACATAGCCGCAGCTCCGTGCTGTCCACCAGTAGGTGTATGGGACGCGTCTCAGGGCGAACTCGCGGTATCTCCAGTGTCTCAGCCCGGCGGCTGAGGGTTGAGTGGTCCGGCACGGCCAGATCCAGCCCGAGCAGGGCGATGATCGAACCGATCAGGCTTTCGGTCTGACGCAAGGCCAGGCGGAAGACGGCTCGAAGCGTCAAGGCCGTGGAGATGGCCAGCTCCGAATACCGCGGCTGTCCGCCCCATGCGGTCCGGGATGAGACCTTCCAAGCCGAGACCGCCGCCGCCGTGAACCACACCGTCAGACTGCCACGTCCGCGCAGGGCCGCATCGTACTCCGCCCAATTCGTGGCCCGGAACCGCTGCTTCGGAATGTGCTGGCGATGGTCGGCGCTGGCCTTGAACGGCAAGCTGCGCTCTCCTGGAGGATGACGGGCCGTCGACCCCTGGGCTTCTAACCTGCCCAGACCGCTAGACCGACCCATGCACCAGAGTAGCATCTGGTGAAGGTGGCTCACCTCGGCACCTGCCATCCTGAAGCGAAGTGTTCGCACTCAGGGTTCTGGAAGCGACCTGGCGTTCTGGGGAACACGGTTGCTGCCGCACCGTTCCTGTCTATCACCTCCACCGCTGATCTCACCGAGTGCCGTCGAGTGCCCGGCGGATCTGATGTTCCTCAAGGTCGAGCTCATCGCCCAGCGCACGATGGGCTTCGGCATCCATGGTTTCGGCCTGTTCGGCCAGCTTCTCGCGCGCCGCGCCAATCGCCACGAGCCGCAGACGCTGCTGGGCCTCCAGCTGAACGCTCTTGGTTTCGGGATCTTGTCCCTCGATGCTCGCCCGTTCAGCCCGGACCTCGTATTCCTGCACCAGCTCGGCTGCCGCCTCCGTGTGCTCGGTAATCTCGGTGCTGTCCAGGTGTTGGCGCACCGCCTCCAACGCGGCCGTCGCGATCTCCGCACGTGCCAGGGCCGTCTCGGGCTCGGGGAGGGCGCTCTCCTCCTCGACGACGCCGAGCCGCCTGACCACCCAGCCCAAGGTCGTTCCCTGGATCACCAGCGTGACAAAGATCGAGCAGAAGGCGAGGAACAGGATGATGTCTCGCCCTGGGAAAGGCTCCGGCAGGGCGAGAGCCGCGGCCAAGCTGACCACGCCTCGCATCCCTGTCCAGGAAACGACAACCGAGTGGCTCCAGGGCGGCATGGGATCGCGCTCCCGCAGTTCCGGTGACAGGGCGCGCGGCAGCCAGGCTGAGCCAAAGACCCAGATGAAGCGACTCACGATAAGGGTTACCGACATGGCCGCTGCCAGCCAGGCGAGTTGGCGAAGATCGTCATCGGCGAGGCGCGCGACGATGCCGCGCAGCTGCAGCCCAATCAGGATGAAGACAAGGCTCGTAAGGACGAACTCCACGAAGCCCCACACCGCTACAAGCTCGATGCGTGTCCGCGCGGTGAACTCGGCATGCTGCTGCCGCCCAAGTACAAGGCCGCAGACAACAGCCGCGAGCACGCCGGAGGCATGGATCGCTTCGGCGGCCATATAGGCGGCGAAGCCGGCCAGGATGGTGATTGTGAGGTCGAGCAGCGTGTCCTCGAGGTGGGTGAAGATCCACATCGCGGCGCGGCCGACGAGCCAGCCCACCATCGCGCCTCCGACGGCCACGCCGATGAACTGCAGCGCTCCTTCACCGTAGCTCACCGTGCCGACGCCGACCGCGGCGACCGCGAACTTGTACAACACGAGCGATGAAGCGTCATTGATCAGGCTCTCGCCTTCCAACACCGTCACGATCTGCTTGGGCAACTTGAACCGACCCAGAATCGAGGCAGCGGCAACGGCATCCGGCGGCGCCACGATGGCGCCGAGGGTGATCGCGGCCCACCAGGGCAGGGATGGCACGAACAGCTTGGCAGCAATGGCCACGAGCCCGGCCGTGAAAAACACAGCCCCGACCGCCAGCAACAAGATCGGGCGGAGATGGTTGCGGAAGGCGGGCCAGTCTGTCCGGTAGGCGCTGACCTGCAGGAGCGGCGGCAGGAAGAGAGCCAGCACGAGCTCAGGATCGAGCACCAGAGGCGGCAAACCCGGGGCGAAGGCCAGCCCCATGCCTCCGAGCACGAGAGTGACGGCAATGGGAAAATCCAGCCGTCTCGCGAGAACCGCAAGGGCCACGCATGCCGCAAGAAGGGCAAGGAGAAGCTCGAAAACATGCATAGGATCAGCGTCCGGTGGAATGTGACGGGCCCAGGTCGGCTTTCATGGGTCAGGTCAAGGCACCAGCCGCCGCAGAGGGCAGCTGGTACTGTCTGGCCAAAGCAAGCAACGCTTTATTGGGCCAGCCTCTTGAGCCATGGTCCTGGCCTGAACCCGTGTCGCGCTTGCAACGTACCGCACGCTGTTTCGGCTGCGACGTGCTCGTCAGCCAGAACCCTACCGACCACGTCCATACCGCTTCTTGCGTGACCATCTGCCCGGCTTCTGCCTGCAGCGATGACCTTCAATCTTGACTGGTTGTCATCTCGACCACATTGCACTCGCGGAAGCTGGCCAACGCCACCTCCATCAGATCGTCATCCACCTCTGCCCTCACCACGATCCGACCCTGGCGTAAACCGTCTGGTGTCTCCCCCGCTTCGGCATCGTCAGCGTCCGCGCCCGAGACCACGGTGCCCGACGAGTTTCCCTCTCCCTCGGCCATGGCTTGGACGCGGTTGCGGTTGAGATTATGATCCTGGACAAGGTGCTCGACGACCATCTCCGCGTCGCGGCGGGTGTCAAAGTAGCCTGTGATTGTTTGCGGCATGGCCGGTCCTCCTGCTCTCCCTCTCAAGCGCGTGAGAGTTGCTTTGGATGCCCAGGGCGGCATCTTTCGTATCAGGAGCTCGGTCAGGCTGTGGCTGACGAAGGGCTTACAGCGAGCACTGGCGCTCTACAGCTGGAGCCGCGGTCGTTCCAGTGTCAGGACTCATTGATCCAGAAGGGCACGGTGGCTGCGAGACAGGTGGCGGACATGAAGGTGTGGGCGCAGCGGTCGTAGCGCATGGCGATGCACCATTAGTCCTTGAGGCGGTCGAACATGTTCTCGATGCGGTGCCGCTCGCGGTAGAGGGCCTTGTCGTAGGGGAGCGGCACCTTGCGGCTCTCGCTTGACGGAATGCAGGGCTGGATGCCGCGCTCGACCAGGGCCTCGCGGAAGCGGTTGCTGTCATAGCCCTTGTCGACCAGCAGTTCCTTGGCGCGTGGCAGGCGGGGCAGCATCAAGGCCGCGCCCCTGTGGTCACTCATCTGACCTTCGGACAGCAGCAGGATCACAGGGCGCCCCTGTCCGTCACGGTGTGGCGTGGAGCTTGGAGTTCAGGCCGCCCTTGGTGCGCCCGATACGGCGGCGAACAGCCCCTTTTTGAGCAGGCTGGCCGCCGTCGTAGGGACGCAAGTGCTGCGGCGTCAGCCAACGGCAGAAGGCCTCCCAGCGCAGAGCCTGTGCCTCCTCCCGGCGCCCGAGCGCGTCCAGTGCCGCGATGCGCAGGTCAGCATGCCGGACCTCCTCGCTCTCGTGCCGGTCGGGTGCCCGATCCAGCCAGGCGAGCGCCTCGGCAGGGCGGTTGTGAGCGATCAGGCGCTCGGCAATGTCGCCGGCGAAGTTCTCGGCCCGGCCCCCCTCCTGGATAGCAGCAATGAAGGCGTCCACGTCACCTTCAAGGTCGGCCAAGTCGCGCAGGCGGAAGGCAACCTGGCCACGTCCTTGCCAACTCTCGAACGCGTCCGGCTTGCGGGAACGTGGCATTGCATGAAGGCGTGCCTGCAGCAGCCGGCGCAGTTCTGCCTGACCCTCGGTGCCGAGCGCCGGGCCGGCTGCCTTCAATAGCCGATCGGTCTCGCCATACCCGTCGGCGTCCCAGAGCGTCAGCACCTCGCCGGCAAGCAACACCGGATCTCGGTCTGGTAGCAACGCCCAGAGTCGTCCGAGTTCGGCGCCGGCATGCCGAAACACCTCGCCCAACGTACCGCTGCCGTCGTCGCTGCGCTCGAACACGTTGTCGGCGAGGCCGAGCAGCAGCCGCATCTGCGCTACCGCCGCGCGGGTCCGTTGCGGCGAGGGGCCCGGCGAGCGTGTCGCGGAGGCTGTCGAGCTCGCGGGCAAGGGGGCGCACCTTGTCCCACTCGATGAACCCCCGCGAGCGCACCAATGGTGCGCAGCCGCTTCTCCACCTCAGCGGCAAGCCGGCCGCTGCCGTCCGTCCCGGCGAGTGCGAGGCGCAGCGTGCGAGCCAGCGCAGCATCACCTTTGGCTGCGCCATCAGCAGCTCGGCCAGACGCGACGCGCCTAGCTGCGCCAGCGCCTCGGCACTGAGTGCGCGCGAGCGCAGCGTCGTCTTCTTGGGTTTGGAACGGGCAGGGGATGGCACCGCCGCGGGCCCATCGGCCGCTGATGCAAGGGGCAGGCGTGAGCGGGAGATCCCCGCCGCCGTGCCCCTACCGGTCGTGCTAGGCTTGGCGCGTCTCATCGCCGAGCTCCCCTTCGACAGCGGTCAACAGGACCGGCAACTCGTCAACCACCGTCGGCCTCAGCCGTGGCAGCTCCAAGCTGAAGTACTGGTGCGATACCAGGTCCCGCAGCCCGGCCCAGCCGCGCCAATCCACACTGGGATGACGGCCGAGTAGATCGGGTGGGAGCAGCTTCACCGCCTCGCCGATCTCTGCCAGTGTGTTCTTCAGAGCCCGGTAGGTGCGGCGATCCGTCTCGGCCAGCATGGCGAAGGCGGCTTCATCCAGCTCACCCGCGAAGGCGAGCGCATCCTTGGCGGCGGCGCGGACATTTTCCAACCGCTCGCGCGTGCCGCGCCGGCCCGAGCTTACCACGCCCGCACGGCCTCGCGTTCCGCGGCCTCGCGCACCCCCGGGCGCAACGCCCCGCGCTCCACCAGGTCGGCTGGGGCGCCCAGCATTTCCGAAAGCTCGGCGCGCAGCGACGACAGCCCGACCAGCGACAGCCGCGTCGCCGGGTCGAGGTCGGCAAGCAAGTCGATGTCACTGCCCGGACGGGCGTCACCCCGGGCAACGGAGCCGAAGACGGACAGCGAGGCGAGGCCGCGGACCCGCAGCTCGTCGGCACGACCACGGAGGATACGGAGCACGACGGCGAGGGGAGGGGGAGCGCCTTCCTGCTCCGCCAGGAAGCGCTCGACGAGAGAGCCGACCAGACCCTGCACTGTCTCGCCACGGGATGCGGCCGCGACTTTCAGCCGGTCGCGAGTGGCGGAGGGCAGACGGACAGACAGGAAGGCAGCGGGACTAATAGAGGCCGGGGTCGACATGGCGGCGCCTTCGCGCACATGTGCACAATATAGAGCTGATCAACGACCCTATCTAGAGCAGACCCTTTGAGGTTGAGCAGAAAGCGGGTTCGCCTCGCGCGCTACAATATGGGCCTTTTGAAAGCATCGCCCTTGCCCAGGACGCCGTTGCAAAAGGGTTGGGCGCTGCCATGGTCTTCCGCACCCTATACCAGATGTCCGTCAGAGGCGGGGGTGGCCCGCTCGAACTGTGCAGGATGATCGAGGGTTGCGCCGGGTGGGCCGACGCCTTGCCTCAGCACAGGAGACGGGCCGTGGGAGAGCATATCACCTTTGTCGGGCTGGACGTGCATAAGACGACGATCGCCGTCTGTGTGGCGGAGGCTGGTCGCGATGGCGAGGTCCGGTTTGTGGGGGAGATCCGCAGTTGCCATCGGGTCCACACGCGTAGATGAGGAGGCGTATGCTCCCCATCGATCGCCCCCTGCGACTGGCTACCCATAGCGGCACTTTCCACGCCGACGACTGCCTGGCCTACGTCGTCCTGACCGGGGCCCTCGGGCTCGGTGTGGATGACGGCACGCACGAGCTCGTCCGCACCCGCGACCGCGCTGCCCTGGACGCTGCCGACATCGTCTGGGACGTCGGTGGCACCGCCAACGAAGCCCGCTGGCGCTTCGACCACCACCAGCCTGGCGCCCCTAAAGCGCCAAATGGCGACCCGCTGAGCTCGGCAGGATTGATGTGGCGCGCCGACAATCTGGGCAGTGGCCTGAGCCTGGGGCAGCTCTACGTCCGCAACACCCTTGCGCGGTCGGGTTTCCATGAGGTCGCCAGCGACGTGGTGGCCCGCATCGCCGAGAATGTCCGGTACAAGTTCGTGCGCCACATCGACCTGGTGGACAACGGCGTCGAGCGCGCTGCTCCGACCGATCTCACCGCAATGGTGGATGCCTTCAACAGCGCCTGGGATGAGCCGAGCCAATCCGACCCCGCAGCCTTTGAGGCGCGGCAGCTCGCCGGGTTCCTGCGGGCCAGCCAGATGGTCGCCGTGGCATTGGAGCAGCACGTCGAGAAGGAACGCGGCGCCGCCTTTGCTTACCAGGCCGTGGCGAAGGCCTGGGAGGATTGCCGCTCCGGGAGCAGTGGCCTCCACCCCGATGTGCTGGAGTTGCCGCGCGGTATGCCCTGGCAGCGAACAGCCTTTGAGCTGGCCATGCCCATCCTCTACGTGATGAGCCCAGAGCCGGACGGCCGCTGGAAGCTGCAGGCGATGCCGGCCGAGAAGGGCAGCCTCAGGAACCGCCTCGACATGCCCGAGGCGTGGCGCGGTCTGCAGGATGCCGCCTTGGAAGAGGCATGCGGCATTCCCGGGGCGGTGTTCGCCCACCGCAGCGGCCACTTGGCCATCGCCACAACCCGGGAGGCAGCGCTGGCCATGGCCCGAGCCTGCCTGGCCAACAGACCGTCCCCTGCCGAGGCGCTGCGCAAAGCCTGGAAGCGGTAGGAGCCGCACCGCGTGGTGCGTCCTCTTTACCGCGTCGACGCCGAACGGGTGAGGGCCACACTCAGCAGGGCGGGGCAGGGTGTCAAGCCGGTAGGGCCGCCTGGCGGACAGAAAGCCCAGCAAATCCGGGCAAAATCGCCCCCCCCCCCCCACTGGACGCTCACACACGATAATCATCCATCGTTGTGCGTGAAGGGCAGGGAAGGGGGGGCTTGCCACAATCGCTGCATACATCGGCCCACAAGTTCTTCTCGGACGCTCAAGAATGGCCCGCCATAGTCAGCAGGGCCTTGTCCCCGGCCTTCGCTACGGTTCGTGACCTGCGCGGTCAGTCGAGCTTCGCGCCAGAGGCCTCCACCAGCTGTCGCCAAATCGGCGTCTCGTGCTTGATCTTATCAGCGAGCGCGCTCGGCGTAGTGGATGGTTCGGCGGTGAAGCCGACCTCACGCATCCGCTCGCCCAGCCTGGGGTCGTTGCCCGCCTGCAGAGCAGCGGCATGCAACTGCCTGATCAGCTCAGGGGCGGTGGCTGCGGGAGCCATCAGCGCCTCCCAGGCGCGGATGTCGAGCGCGCCAAGGCCGAGGTCCGCGAAATTCAACATGCCGGGAATGGCGGGAAGCAGGGCGACCGGACGGGCGCTTCCCACGGCTAGGGCCGTCACCTCGCCCTGGTTGATGAGCGGCATCAGCGCCGGCGTCAGCTCGAACATCATGTCGATGGTGCCGGCCTGCAGGTCCGCGACGGCCGGAGCGGCCCCGCGATAGGTGACGTGAAGCGCGCGGACGCCGCTGGCCTTCTGCACGGCCGCCATGGTGAGGTGCGCGGTGCTACCCACGCCGGCGGTGCCGAAACGCAGTCCTTCCGGATTGTCACGCGCCCAGGTTATCAGCGTGCGGAAGTCGGGCCAGCCATGCCGTGCCGCGGCCTGCTTGTTAACGGCGCAGACGACGGTGCCGGCGCTGAGCTGGCAGATGGGAGCGAAGTCGCTGTCGGGATCGAAGGGGAGGCGGCTATAGAGCGCCTTGTAGGCGCAAAGCGTGGTCATGCCGATCACACCCAGGGTCGTGCCATCCGGGCGGGCCTTGGCGACATAGTCGGCACCGACGATGCCCGCGCCACCGGAGCGGTTGTCCACCACGACCTGCTGGCCCAACAGGGGTTCCATCCGTTCCGAGAAAAGCCGCCCCACTAGGTCTACGGCACCACCGGCCGGGTAGGGAACGACAAGCCGAATGGACCGACCACTCGAGACCTGTTGAGCCCGCGCGAAGCGGAGATTGTGGACGCTCGCCCCCAGCGCCCCACCCAGGCCGGCCATGACTGCCCGTCGGCGCGCTATCGTGAAAGATGGGTCTGCGGGCATCGCGCCGTCCTAGTGGCCACTATGGCCCGGCAGTTGGAACGGCAATGGCCCCGGAGCGTTCCATTTTCCCACCTGGGCTGTCTGTCGACCCTGCGCATCTACTCGTAACCACGCAGGTTCATCGCTGGGCGTCCGCAGTATCTGGGATCACTCCGGGCCAACCCGACTCTCCAGCAGCCCTCTTACACGATAATCATCCAACGTCGTGCCTGGAGAATAGGGGAGAGTGTTTACCACAATTGCTCCCTGTGGCCAGGATCGATGAGGAGCGGACGTTGGGCTACCAATCGTCAGGATAGGCCGCTTAGCGCCCATCTCGGCCAGCTGAATCCCTTCTCAGCTTCTCCTGAGCGGACGTCACCTCTCAGTGATTAGTCAGTCCATATCGCGCAACGGAGTTGAGGAAGGTCCGGAACGCCGAGGATATCTGGCGCCCGCTGGGATAGTACAGGCACCAGCTCGGTAAGGCCGGGCACCAATCCTCCAGCACCGTAACCAAGCCGCCTAACGCGATGGCAGGCTGCACATGCTCCTTGGGCAGGCGCACCAGGCCTACACCGTCCAGCCCGGCGCGCAGCGCCACGCGAGGATCGTTCACCGTCAGCGACCCCTCCGGCGTGATGGTCACCTCATGGCCATTCCTCGCGAACTACCAGGGGAAGATGCTGCCGCCGGGAAAGCGATGTCGCACGCAGTCATGGCGCAACAAGTCCTCTGGCTCTCCGGGCGTCCCGCACCGAAGCAGGCACTCCGGCGCCTCGAGCACAGGGTAGCGCATCGGCCCACCGAGCGGAACCGCGACCATGTCCTGTACCAAGTCCTCGCCAAAGCGCACGCCGGCATCAAACCCGTGCTCCACGATGTCCACGCACGCGGCGTTACTGACCAGTTCTGGCGACACGTCGGGATTGGCCATGAGGAACGGGTGCGAGAGAGAGAGGCCAGCCGGAACTCCAACGCGGGGATCGGCGCATTGATGCGAACCGTTCCGGTGGGCTGGTCGCGGAAGTTTTTGACCACGTCCATCGCCTTCGCGATGTCGGCGAGAGCAGGCTGAAGACGTTCGAGTAGCCGTTGCCCGGCCTTAGTGGGAGAGACGCTACGAGTCGTGCGGTGCAGCAGCCGAATCCCCATGCGCTCCTCCGCCGCCTTCCGGAAGCTCCGCGCCCGGGCGATGGTCGCGAAAGCCTCCGATTTAACGAGGTTCCGCGGCCTCGTCGTTGAGCGCTCCTTCACGCACCACGAGGAGAAAGCCACCTTATCGAACAATCCGGCCCAGGACGAAACGCGGCCACTTCCGCCTTATCGAACCGGGGTCCCATCATGGATCGGAAAGCTGCCATGCTGCTGTCGGCCAGGCCACGCCATAGTGGAGGAGATCAGGCGTGCCGCGTTGACGTTCGCTCATGAGGGTAAAGCAGACCCACGGACATGAGCCGGGACAGCGGCGTCCCCCGCCCTGCGACGGGTATCCCGAGCCAACCCCCCCTTCTAGCACGCACATAGACACGACAACGATGTAGCATCCTACCTTATGGGCAGGGCAGGGCAGGGCAGGGCAGGGCAGGGCAGCGGTGCTTGCCATAATCACCTGCTACAGCCGGGTTGACCCTTTCGAAGAACCACCCTGTTACCGTAGATCAATAAGGCGGCGTCGGCAGTCACTTGGCCGACCACCGGGAGCAAGCACATGAACTTCCAGACCTGGATTGCCGAGATCGAAGCCGTGGTGACCTTCGACGTCGATGCGGAGTTGTGGCGGAAGTATTTCGACGCCGGCCTGACGCCTCTTCAGGCGATTGAGCAGAACCGCATTGATGAGGAAGTTTGACACCATCCCGGCGAAGGGCTGGCCAGGACAGCCCGGCGGAGGACCGGGGTAGACCCTTTCAGCGGAGCGGGTAGTCGGTGTTGATCCCGATAGTCGCTCAGAACCCTGTCGGCTTTGGGGCAACGTTCAAGTTCAGGTCCTGATACGGGTCAGAAACAGGGTTCCGGCACCTGCCGCACAGTTCAACAGCCGTAGTCGCCCGCCTCTCTGGCCTGGTCTCAATAGGACAGAAGGAAACTGAGCAAAATTTGGATGAACGGGCCTCCAGCGGAGATGAACAACAGCAAAAGAATTCCCAGGGTCAGGAACACCAGTAGGAGCGCCCGCCCGAGGCAACCTGCCCTAGCCACCGGAACTGGCATAGCTTCCATGTCATAGGGCGGTGCCTCCGGCTCTCCTCGATCTCGGGACGGCCGCGCGATCATGCCTCGCAAGCGCCTCGCCAACACGTCGCGCTCCCCGCTCGCGGGTAGCGAGGAAGTAGGGCCCCATGGGTTGAACCTTCGCTTCGTGACGGGTGCGGTCGGCAGCGGCGCGACCTCGACCGCTGGCGGCTGGACCGACGCCTGCACGCGCGGCCGGGGCCGTGGAGAGGGCGTGCTTCGGACAAGCTCACTGACGCCGAACTGAGCGCCGCATTGCGGGCATTTGGGGGATGTTAGCCACTGCCCGGGCCTGTGATTGGTGCAGAAGTAGCGGACCTGCGCCTCGTGACATGCATCGCACTCGCCCGGGCCTGCCTGTGTGGTCCCACAATTCGGGCATCGCAGGACAACAAGGGTCATCGCCGAGCCTCCAGACTTCCTGGCTCACCCGCGAGGCCATCCGCTGACGGCTCGGGATAGATCGCGTCGATCAGCGCCGTGGGGATGTGCATGCGGTGGACCTGCGGCGCGGAGTGCTCAACGAAGCGCGCGAGCGTCGGTACGCGCTCGCGCGGGCCGAAGGTCTCGCGGGGCAGCCGGCGCGACAGCGCCACGGTCGTCAGCACGGGATGCGCCCGGTAGGCGGAAGGGATAGCGTAGCGCTCTTCAACATGATCGTGCCCGCGCACCATGTGCGTGACCGGCCGCCCGAGCCGGGCGCTGAGCTCGCAGAAGGCGGCAAAGTCCTGGTAGCCGAACTGGCTTCCGCGCGAGAAGCGGTTTGGAAGCTTCCGGCGCGCCGTGGGGTGCGCCCGGGCCCAGGTGAAATCCGAGAGACAGGTTAGGTCGTTCCAGTTGCCGCTTTCGGCCAACCGCTCATGCAGGTCTGCCAGTGGGAAGCCTGCATGGGCGACCAGGAGGCCATCCGGGAAGAAAAGCGCGCGCGGTGCGGTCGCGAAGAACCGGACCGCAGCCTTCCCCGCACGCTCGATCCATTCGTGGCTGAGATGAGCGTTCAGCAGATCGGCGAAGTCGGCGGGCGAGACGCTCGAGGCAAAGCGGATGCCGTCATAGGACAGCGCCTCGTCATGGTTGCCGGCAATCACGCAGGTCCGCTCCGGCCCCTCGAGGATCAGCTCGAACACACGCAGGAGGACCTCCAGGCCGTAACCCTCGTCGTCGAACAGGTCGCCGAGGAAGACGATCCGCGGCCGCTCCGCGCCTGATCCGGGCGTCTCGCGCGCGATGGCCGCCAGAGCCGCTTCCAGCGCCAGGAGGTCGCCATGCAGGTCGCCAATGATCCAGAGCGGGACGGCGGCATCCACGGTCTTCACCTGAATGGCCCGGTCGCCCGGTCCAGCCCTGTCGTTGTCGAAGAGCAAGCCGGGCCCTCCGGCGCGGTCGAGCAGGCCCTCCATGGCTTCCACCGTCCCGCGCATCCGGGCGCGTAGCGCGGCGGGGTCTACTGCCTTCCGGATCGCGTCCCAGTCGAGATCATGCAAGTCTCGCGGCTCCGGGATCGGAACCTCGGCCGATGCAGCGGGGACGGGCTCCGGTGTGTGTGGCGGCCCCATCGCGGCATCGAGCGTAGCCAGTAGCGCCGTGCTCTCGACGGCTGCCGAGGGCTCGGACGGCGGGGGCGCTTCCGCGGCGGGCCCCGGTGCCACCGGCTCCAGTCCCAACTCGCCAGGAACCTGCTCGACGGGAACCGGCGTAGCAGAAGGCTCCGGCCGGTCGCTCATCCGCCAGCGCGCAGGGTCAACGGCAGCTTCGCCACTCCCTTCGCCTCACGGCCCACCGCGAGCACGTCACCCTGGTTCAGAGACCGGGGCGCGGTCAGCGCACGTCCGTTCACGAGGGTCTCGTTTGCGGTCGGGCCGACCGGCGCCAGCATCCACTGCCCGGCGGGCCCGCGCTCAATCACGCATTGGCGGTTGTCCCAGAACTCGGCATCCGGCCCGAACTGTCGCATCAGGACCTTTCCTAATTCTGTGCGAACCCTGATCCGGAGTGACCGGCCGTCGCCACCCTGGAGCTCGATTCCTTCGGAGATGAGCGGCTTACGGGCAGGAGAGGCGGCCGGTGCAGGAGATGCGGAAGCCAGAGCCGGCATCGGCGCTGCGGGCTTGCGGTTCCGGCCACTCAACACAGCACGCAGTTCCTCCGCGCTGGGCCGGACCGTCGGATCGGGGGACAGGCAGCGATGGAGGATCGCGCTGACCTCGGCGTTGCCGGCTGGCACCGGCATTGAGCCGACCAGGGCAGGCGGCTTGGCCTCATAGGCCTGGACGCGTCGCGCATACTCTCCAGGGTCGTCGGACCAGTAGGGGTGCTGCCCGGCCAGCAGCTCGTAAAGCATCAGCCCGCAGGTGAAGATGTCCGACGCCGGCACCGGGATGCCACCGCGCACGAGGTGCTCCGGCGAGCGATAGTTGTCCGTGCCGACATAGCCCTGGAAGCCGTGCCAGGGGGCCCGCCGGTCCGCGAGCAGGGAGAAATCCATGTCGATCAGCTTCAGCTGGTAGCCGGAGCCGATCGTCGGATCCTTGATAAGGTAGGCGTTGGCCGGCTTCAGATCGGCGTGGACGATGTTGGAACCGTGGAGCGCCGCAATTCCGGCCAGGAGGACCTTGGCCCAGGTGACGTGCTGCGCCCAGACAACAGCGTCGCTTGTTGGCGCCCTACCGGTCCGGCGGTGCCCTTCCCGCTCCTCGTCGAGGACCTGTTGCAGATCCGCACCATTCTCCACGAACTCATAAGCCTGGAAGTAGCAGCGGCCGCCCCACTGCTCCTCGAAGGCATCGAGCTGACGGACCGCGAAATGCGCGGCCTTGCCGCCCAGGACACGAGCGGAGAGCTCCCGCTGATACCCGACAAAGCCCTTGTACCAGACAACCGTGGGAGCCGGCGACTTGTACTGTTTGAAGAAGACCTTCTGACCCGTGGGAGCCTGTGCGGCATAGGAGATGGCCATCATCCCCGGCCCGAACACCTTGGTGATCCGGTAGCCGTGGATGACGTCGCCTGCTTTGAGCTTCTTCGCCATAATGGGCGCTCAGGCTCTGTTGGGGCTCAAAGCGCCACGGTCTCGGCCGACCGGGACACGCTGGCTGCGAGCTGCTTGAGCGTATTACGGAAGTTGACGGGATCGGCTGTGAACTTCTGCAAAGCCTCCTGCGGGCTCAGCGCCTCGTATTCCACGACTTCCCATTCGGACTTGTCGATCTGGCTCAGGCGGTCATAGCCCTCGAAATTCGGTGCGAAGAGGCTGAGGATGATGCGGTTGGCCATGACCACGTTTGCGACGTCTTGCAGCGATCCGCCCTTCGCCTCGGGAATGCCCATCGTCTCCTTGAACGAAGCGTCGGTGAACACGACGACGACCCGGGCGGCGTCGCTCCGATAGCGCCACTTGGCAGGGTCGATGGCCTGCGAGCCCTTCGGAAGCGCCTCCATGGTGGCAATTTTGTAGAGCGCGTCGAGGAGCGATTCCGGCTCGTCGCCACCGCCCACTGCCGCCAGCCCCCCAAGTTGCGCCTTCAGGGCCGACGCCTCGCGCACGAAGGGGTTGTCGACGATCCATGGCAGCCCCTCCTGCACCGAGCTTTCCAGGTCGCGGTAGCCAACGACCTTGGCGCGCCAATCCTTCACGGGTGCCGCGTTGTTGGCGTCCCCCCGGCTCAGAGAATCGACGAAGGCCTCGATATTGGCGCGCAGCGCATCGATACAGGGTGCCATGCTACCGCTGACATCGACGACGAAGACGATGTCGGCGACGCCCTTTGTCCTGGCACGAATCTGTGGGGCCTGGAGGTTCATTGCGGGCTCCGCGATGCCGGGGGCGGTCTCCGGGGCGGGCGCCGTTTCGGGGAGGGTGACGTCCACGGTCGTGGGTGCCTCAGGCATCCCTCCGCCTCCGGAGCCCGTCTCGGCCGCCGGCGCCGTTGCAGGTTCCAGCCCGGGTTCCATCCCGGTGGCGGACGGGGTGGGCGAGTGCTCAGTGCCGCTCATTCATCTACTCCGTGAACAAGGCCGAACGACAAGCGGCCGATCTGTATCGGCGGGTAACGGAATGGACAGGTGGAAGTTCACCCACCTGCCTGCTCGGCGTTCCGTGTTCAAGCTTAGGGCTTGAGGGGGGCGAAGAAGCCTTCTGAGCTGCCGCAGGCAAGTGCCTGTGATGTCCCGGCACAAGGAGCGTTTCCTGGGACCACCTATCGCTCTCAGGGCCGCCCGCGCACGATAACCATTGATTATCGTGCGTGAGGGGCGGGGAGCGGGCGGTTGCCATGAAACGGCGCTGGCTGGCACACTCGGGAGGGCTGGAACGGCGCCGCGGGGGCGTTCGCCGGATCGGCTGAAGCGGGATGGGGGAGTGGGGACTCTGACAGGGACAGCGGCGGTATCGCCAGCCAATGCGGGGTTTTCCTTGCCTCAGCGGGCGAGGAGCACGGCATGACCGAGCGCCCCGGGTCAAGCCCGCCGGCCGTTCCCTCGTCGGTGGTGCGGCTGGCCGCGGGCGCGCTGCCGGCGGAGGCGCTGGCGGTGCTGGCGGGTCCGGTGGGCGAGGCGGTGGCGCGAGCCGCGGGCTATGCCGGGCAGGCGCTGTCGGAGAACACCAGGCGGGCCTACGCGTCCGACTGGCGCGCCTTCTGTTCGTGGTGCGAGCTGGGTGGGGTGGTGGCCCTGCCGGCGGCGCCGGTGGTGATTGCCGGCCACTTGGCGAGCCTTGCCGCGACGCTGGGCCGGAGCGGCCTGCGTCGGCGGCTGGCGGCCATCGCCCACCACCACCGCCAGGCCGGTCACCTCTGGGAGACGCGCCAGCCGGCGATCAGCGCCACCATGCGCGGCATCCTGGCGACTCATGGCAAGCCCGCGCGCCCGGCCGCGGCGCTCACCTCGGCCGAGGTCAAGCGCTTGCTGGCGAGCTGCGGGACGGACGTGGCGGGGGTGCGGGACAAGGCGCTGCTGCTGGTCGGCTTCGCCGGCGCGCTCAGGCGCTCCGAGCTGGTCGCGATCGACCGCGAGCACCTGCGCTTCACCTCCGAAGGCATGACGGTGCTGATCCCGCGCTCCAAGCGCGACCAGGAGGGGGAGGGGGCCTCGATTGGCGTCCCGCGTGGGCTGAACCCGCTGTCCTGCCCGGTGCGGGCGGTGGAGGCTTGGCTGAAGCGCTCTCGCATCGAGTGGGGGCCGGTGTTCCGGCGCGTGAGCGCGGGCGGGGGGCTGGAGGACCGGCTGACCCCGCAGGGGGTGTGGCGGATCCTGCGGCGAAGGGCCGAGATGGCCAACTTGGTGGTGCATGAGAGCGAGCGGCTGTCCCCGCACGGGCTCCGGGCCGGGTTCATCACGGAGGCCTACCTGAAGGGCGCGCTGGACGAGCAGGTGATGCACCACACGCGGCAGCGGAGCATCGCCACCACCCAGGGCTACCGCAGGCGGGCCAAGATCACGCAGGACAGCCCGGCCAGGCTGCTAGACCTCTGAGCGGGGGCGGGGTGGGGCCTGAGCGCGGAAGGGGGAGGGGGACTGTCCTCGTGGAGGAGGCGGAACCCGACTCACAGGACCCCTCCTGGCGGCCAGAGCGGACGTACACGGACTGGCTGCGCAACACGCTGGCGGTGAGCGGGCCGGCGGAGGAGGTGGCGCGGTTCACCGCCGCGGCGGCAGGCGCGGGCGTGATCCCCTGGCAGCTGGACCTCGCCGCGCTGGAGGAGGAGTTCCTGCTGCTGATGGCAGCCCCGGAGGATGGAACCCCGGCCATCAGCCTCGCGGGCGCCAAGCTGCTGGTCAGGCGGCTCGGGGAGGCGGTGGCGCTGAACCACCAGCGTGCCCTCTCCCGCATCGACACCGACCGCAGCTGCCCGCTCGACCTGCACCGGCTGCTGCCGGTACCCGCGGCCATCTTGAGGCTCGGCCCGGAGGAGGCGGCGAGCCGGGACTGGCTTGCCGCCCACTGGGGCACCACCCGCCCGCTGCGGCATGTCGAGGCGCTGCCCGGCAAGCTGGACGGGCGCAGGAAGAAGATGGGCGAGTTCCGGGTAGGCTTCTGGTCGGCGGACTGGTCGCCCTGGCAGGCGGTGCTGCGCCTCCGCCGGAACTGGCCAGAGCTCTCCTTTGTGCTTGAGCCGGATTACGCGCTGGGCAGGGCGAGAGCCCCAGAGGGA
Source organism: Muricoccus vinaceus (assembly GCF_042433125.1). Lineage (NCBI taxonomy): Bacteria > Pseudomonadati > Pseudomonadota > Alphaproteobacteria > Acetobacterales > Roseomonadaceae > Muricoccus > Muricoccus vinaceus. The sequence continues at coordinate 18,945 of NZ_JBHLVZ010000032.1, forward strand.
AGCAGCAGTGAGGAGCGGGCCGCAGCCTCTGTGAGTCGCGGGCGGGCCCGCCGTGGGTGAGGCGCTCGACCTGGAGGAGACCGCTCGCGGGGAAGGGCAGGGGAGGGACGCCCACGAACCCGGCCGGAACCAGACCAGCCCGCACCTGCGGGTGGAGGGCTTTGAGGGGCCGCTCGACTTCCTGTTGGAGATGGTCCGCCGCCAGCGGGTGGACCTCGGCCCGCTCTCCATCCTGCGGCTGACCGACCAACTGGTGGAGGCCATCGAGAACAGCGGCGGCGGCATCCGGCTGGAGCGGCGGGCCGACTGGCTGGTCATGGCGAGCCAGCTCCTGCTGCTCAAGGCGCAACTCCTCGCCCCTGCCAGCCCGGAGGCGGCGGAGGAGGCGGGAGCTGAGGCCAGGCGGCGCCTGGAGCAGCTGGACGAGCTCGCCCGCATGCGGGCCGGCGTCGAGTGGCTTGCCGCGCGGCCAGAGCTTGGGAGGGAGGTGTTCGCGAGAGGGCAAGGTGCCCCAGCCCCACCAAGGCCGCAGGCGGAGCTGTACGTCGCCTTCCTGGAGGCGACCCTCGCCATGCTGGAGGACAGGGAAGGGCAGGGGGCTGAGGCACCCCCAACCTACCGCCCCGCACCGCCCGACCTCTGGCGTGTCTCGGACGCGATGCTGCGCATAGCCGAACTTCTCCAAGAACACCCTGGTGGTTTGCCACTGGAACGGTGCGTGCCTGTGGTCACTCCCATGGCTTCCGACCGGCCGCTACGCCTCCGGGCAGCCGTCGCAAGCACCCTTGTTGCGGGTCTGGAACTCGCCCGCGAACGGGCGCTCAACGTCCGCCAGGACGAGCCCTTCGGCTCCATCACGGTAGAAACGGCCCAACCTTGAGCAGGATGGATCGGGCAGTTTTGAACCACACTCGTATCGGTCAGGCCCAGGCCAAGCTAAGGTTTGCCCGGTGCAAGTGCTACTCGTGAACTCCGGCAGGAACATACCACCTCATGACCATTACCGGGTCGCATGACACCGTCCTGATCGTCCTGTCTGTGCTCATCGCAATCGCGGCTTCCTTTACCGCCCTGGACTTGGCGAGCCGTGTCCGCGCATCGGTGGGCTGGGCCCGCCACGTTTGGCTTGCAACAGCCGCCCTGGCCATGGGTGGTGGGATCTGGGCCATGCACTTCGTGGCCATGCTCGCCTTCAGCATGCCGGGCATGGAGCTGGGATATGACCTCAGCTTGACGCTCCTGTCGCTGGTCGTGCCGATTGGAGCCACTGGCCTGAGCTTCGCGGTCGTGAGCAGGCCTCGCCCAGCGCCTGTGTTGGTCCTCGCAAGCGGGCTCTTCATGGGGTTGGCTATTGTCGCGATGCACTATCTTGGTATGGCCGCCATGAAGATGCCGGCGGACCTCCGCTATGCCTGGCCATGGGTTGCAGCCTCGGTTCTGATCGCCATTGGCGCCGCCACGGTCGCGCTCTGGCTCGCGATGCGAACCAGCCGCCTCGTGACCAAGATGGGCGCCGCGGTTGCCATGGGGTTCGCGATCGCGGGTATGCACTACGCGAGCATGCAGGGAGCCGTGTTCACGGCCCACTCCCATGCCGAAATGGGTCACGGCTCCACCAGCCTGGGTCAGCTGACCCTGGCGCTCGCCGTGGCGGCATCGACCTTCCTTATTCTTTTTCTCACCTTGGCTGCGGCCATGGTCGACCGCCGCTTTGCCGTGCTGTCCGAGCGTGAGGCGGTGGCGCTGCGCCGGAGCGAGGAGCGCTTTCGCTCCCTCTATCAGCTCACGCCGCTCCCCTTGCACTCTCTCGACCGGGAGGGCCGGATCGAGAACGTCACAGAGGCATGGCTTGAACTGCTGGGATACGGGCGCGAGGAGGTTATCGGCCGTCCCTTGGTCAACTTCATAGCCGAGGCGTCCGCCCGCCAGTTCCTGCAAACCGACTGGCCCAGGCTCTTTCACAACGGCGAATTGAGGGACGTCGAGTACCAGGTCGTCAGCAAGGCTGGCGAGTTTCTGGATGTTGTCGCCTCCGCTCGCGTTGAATGGCACGAGCAGGGCACACCCGCTCGGGTGCTGGGCGGCCTGACCAACATCACCGAGCGTAAGCGGGCCGAAGAGGCCCTGCGGCAGTCGCAAAAGATCGAAGCAATGGGACAGCTCACCGGGGGCGTGGCCCACGACTTCAACAACCTGCTCGCCGTGGTCATGGGCAACCTGGAACTCCTCCGCAAACGTGTTCCCGAGGATCCCAGGTCGGCCGCTCTTATCGAAAACGCCCTCCAGGGTGTCCAGCGCGGCGCTGTCCTAACCCAGCGCCTCCTGTCATTCGCCCGAAAGCAGGAGCTCAAGCCAGAGCCTGTCGATGTGCCGGAGCTTGTGCGCGGCATGGCCGAGCTGCTCCAGCGCTCCATCGGGCCCATGGTGCAGATCGACACCCATTTTCCTCTTTCTTTGTCCCGCGCGCATGTGGACGCGAACCAGTTGGAGCTCGCTCTGCTCAACCTGGCGGTGAATGCCAGGGATGCCATGCCGGGAGGCGGACGGCTCACCATCTCCGCCGCGGAGCAGGTACTGCTGCCCGACGCCTCGGAGGGACTAAGGCCGGGCAAGTATGTGCTGCTGTCCGTGGCCGATACCGGCGTGGGCATGGATGCGGCCACCCTGGCCCGGGCCACGGAGCCGTTCTTCACCACCAAGGGGATTGGCAAGGGAACGGGGCTCGGTCTGCCCATGGCGCAGGGACTGGCCGCGCAGTCTGGGGGACGTCTCCTGCTCCGGAGCGAACCAGGGCAGGGCACCACGGTGGAGCTCTGGCTCCCGGCAGGGGAGGGGACGGTTGAGGCAGGCTCCGCCGCCTCAGCGACGAAGTTGGCAGCTGCACCAGGGAGCACGGTGCCGCTCACGATCCTGGCTGTTGACGACGATCCCCTGGTGCTCGCCAACACGAGCGCCATGCTGGAGGACCTCGGGCACATAGTGCTGCAGGCAGCCTCGGCGGACGAGGCGCTCACCATCTTGAGGGCAGGCCAACGGGTCGATCTTGTGGTTACCGATCAGGTTATGCCCGGCATAACAGGCACCCAGCTGGCTAGCACGCTCCGGTCCGAGCAGCCGCATATCCCGGTTCTTCTTGTCAGCGGCTACGCGGATCTCCCGTCCGAGAGCGACGATAGCCTGCTCAGACTCGGCAAGCCTTTCAACCAAGCTGCACTGGCGCAGGCGGTCAGTGCCACCTGTGGTCAGGCAGCGGGTGCAAAGATTATCCCTTTGCGGGAGCGAAGCACCTCAAGCTCAGGAGGGACGATACTCTCCTGAAGGCGCTCGGGCTGTGCCAGCACGATACGGCGCGCCAGAGCTGAGCCTGTTTACGGTGTTGTTGACGCGAGCAAGGCCGCCGTCAGTACGGCCTCATCTTGCTTTGTCCCGCTGGCTTGCAAACTGGAAGCAGCGCGTGGCTGCATCAGTTCGGCAACCTCCTGGTACACTTGCGAGAGGGGAAGGCTACGGCCCTGTCTCTCAAAGACACCCGGGTTTGGGCGAGCGGCCGCACCAACCACTGCGACGCTCGACGCCGTCGGATTGCGCCTGAGCTCCGTCAAGAAGCGGCGTGCCCCTTGCGGGCCCAGCATGTGAACGAGGTAGAGATCCGTTGGTGTGACCGGACGCTCGAGCTCGCGTTCCAGTGCAGCCCGCTGCTGCCCGATCCGCTCGGATGCCATAACGGCTGCGAGCTGAGGATCATCGCGCATCCGCAGGATTCTCGCGAGAACACGTGGGTCGCGTGCCGTGATGTTACCCTGCCGATCCGTCCTGAGCGCCGCGGCATAACCGCCAAGGTCGTGTCGCGCGCCAAAGTCACGCACCACCTCCAGCCATGTGCTTCGGGTGAATTGCATCAGGCCACGGGCGGACGAAAGCGGGTTCTTCGCAGTCGGGTTGAACTGGCTCTCTCGCCCCGCGATGGCGTGCAGGACAGCCGGGTCAACATCGCTGAGCCGCCCAGCATGTGCAAGCGCGACAACAGCGGCGTTGCGGTCGGCGCTGCGCGTGACAGCGCGTGGCACCGGGTACGGAGTGCGGGATGACGTGCGTGCGCGGCGCTCGTCCGGTAGCCGCCCAACCGCGCGCGCGCGGACTGCTGGCGTTGCAGGGCGCTGGCGAACATGAGCAACGTCCGCACGGGCTACTTCCTGGCGTTTCGCCGCGACAGGCGTGGAAACCGCCAGAACAACCAGGAGCGAGCTCAACCCCATCATACCTCGTTGGAGCCAAGTGAAGCACCGAGCAGGCGTCATCGCGCCGCCGCTTGTAGCAGCGGTGAGTTGAACTGCAGACAACTTGAGGTTCCCTTCCGTAAGGTCGGAGCTCGGCTGTGCAGAACGGAGCAGCAGAGCAGGGTCGCGGAAGAACGAACATCGTGTAACCGCAGTTTCACTCAACGGCACAGGGTTACGGCTGCTTTCACCTCGCGGAGAAGAACTCGAGTGTGGAACACGTCCCCCGACACGGAGCAGGGCATCTTGTCCGGGAATAAAGTACCGTCATCACCACCTTAGGACGCCACGCTTCTTCCTGCACAACTCATGGTGGGCGCCCCCGCGTCGCGTGTTGGCGCGCTGCGGCGTTGGTGCATGGATGCGGGTGAGCAGACAGGACTGGCCCCATCCGGTCCGAGGTGTCAGGTGGGGCGCGTCGAGACTGGCTTTGCAACCTGGATCATGCGGTTGAGCACCCGAGCGGCTATGGCGGCTTCGCCTTGCTGGGCAGGCAAGAGGCGGGCGCGCAGCTTCGGGCCGATGATCGTCTTGTATCGGCCGACCGCGGTCTCCGCGAGACTGCGGCGGCCGTAGCCGGTCTCTCTCTGCCAAGCCATGCGTCCCTTCTCGGCGATGAGCTGGATGTGGCGATCGCGTTGGCTTGGCGCATCGGTATTCTTCGTGCTCGGCACCGCCGAAGATCGCGGCGGGATGACGACGACCGGCCGCAGATCGGGCTGGTGACTGGCGATAGCCCGGTAAACCGGCTCGCCATCGTACGCACCGTCCGCTGTCACGGAGGCGATTTCGCTCTCGATCGGCTCAAGCATCGCTGGCAACTGACCGGCATCATCGGCGGCGTTGTCGGTTAGCAGGCAGGTGACGATTTCACCAGTGCCGGCGTCCACGGCAAGGTGCAGCTTGCGCCAGGATCGGTGCGTCCGCCCGTGCTTCTCTTCATCCCACTCGCCCTGGCCGTAAAGCTTCAAGCCGGTGCTGTCGATCAGCAGGTGCAGCGGGCCGTGTGGGACGGCCTTCGGCTGCCGCCCGACGAACATGCGGCTGCGTCGGCTCAAGGTCGTGTGGTCCGGGACGCGCAGCGCTTGCCCGAGCAGCCGCAGCACGCTCGTGGCGAAACCCTCGGCCTGGCGCAGGGCGAGATGGGAGACGAGCCGCAGCACAAGTACCAACTCAATCGCTGCGTCCGAGTACCGGGCCTGGCCGCCAGGGGTGGTCCGTCGCGGCGCCTGCCACTCCGCAATTGCGGCCTCATCAAGCCAGAGCGTCAGGTCGCCACGCCGCTTCAGGCCAGCCTCGTAGACCGGCCAGTTCTGGACCCGATAGCGAGCCTTGGGAATGCGATGGCGGCGGGCGGCACTATGCTTGAAGGGCATGTCCAGGAGCGTAATGGCCTAGCTTTCGCTGGACTACCCTGCTTGGCTCCGTGCACCAACGCCCATCGAAGCCCGCTCTGATGAGGATGCGCCGTAGCCCGCGACAGCCGTCGGTGAACGCCGTCAGCACCGTGCCCGCGGTGCGCCCGACCGCGTCGAGGCTGCGGCGGATCAGCGCCGCGGGATCCGTGTCGGTCTTGGCGACAGCACCGAAGACCTGTCGCCTTCCGTTCGTCGTCTCGACATTGCCGATCCGGACCTCCAGGTGCCGCTCGCCCTCCTCGCAGCTCCGGACGAAGGTCGAGTCCAAGGTCACCACGATCGCCTCGGCAGCAGCTGCCGGCTCGGCTGTCGCCGGCACCGGCAGGCTCCCGGCGACCTTGAGGGTATGCCGGCGCAAGGTCTCGGGATCAGTGCCTGCGTCCACCGGGAACAACTGCGCCGGCACCTCGGCGGCGGTCCGGTAGGTCATCAGGGCGGAAAACTGCGCCCGCAGCCGATCCAACTCCGGGGTCGAGCGGGCGTGCGATGGCCATCCCACGCCGGTTTCGGTTACGCCGCATCCGCCGCAGCGAAAGCGAGGCAGCCAGACCCTGACCTGGCCGAATAGCGTCGCAATCCCGTGCTGGCGGTAGTCCTTCACCCGGCACACGCCACCGCAGCCGCGGCACCCCGGACGGCGCGCGGCATGAACCCGGGCCTGCGCCGCGACGATCTCCCGCTGGACACCGGCAAGCAGCCGTTTGCCCTCGGCCAAGGTCAGGCCCAGGCTGGCCAGATCGGTGAGGTCGTCCGGCTTGGCGATCCGCATGACGTCGGTGCTGTATTCTTCGCCCTCGGCCCCGATGCTCACCAGCTTCACGATCCAGGCCACGCTGTCTCTACCTCGACGGGAAAACAGGCCTGAAACTAACCCTCTCGGCCTCGCACCCCCAATCTCGCGGCAGTCCCAATGGTACCGTCGATCTGACAGAACTTTGAGCTAAAACCCTTACTCAAGCGGCTTGACGCACCCGCAACATACCATTACGGCCAGGTCATAATTCCATAACAAGCGCAAATCGGGTGAGCAGCAAACCACTAAAATGGAGTCGGAAATTGTGGGTTGAACGACAGCTACGATTAAAAGCACGATCGAGTTTGCTACCGGCAATTATTTCGTTGTTGGCGAACAGATTCAATCCGATTGCAAACGGCCGCTATCAGCACGCAAGGAGGTGGGCGTGAAGAAAGGCAAGCTTCTTAAAGGATTGATGAGGGTTGGCACCCCTGGAATTCTTGTTACCGCGTATTTCTTTTTGAAATCTCGAGCTCAGGTCAGCACTCGTGCAGAAGTTGATATGAGCTCTAACATCACCTTGGGACGGAGCTGCGTCGTCGGCTCTTTTAGCAAAATTAAAGCGAGTGAGGGGCCTTTAGTAATAGGTGACAGAGGCGGCATTGCAAATGGCTGCTTCATTTCAGCTGGAGAAAAGGGCATTTTTATCGGTGACAACTTTATATGCGGCCCAAATGTTAACATTGTGGGGCAAGCCTATGTTTACAGAGAGAAAAATAAGCATCTTGAAGACCAGGGCATAGTGTCCCGGGGTATAAAAATTGGCAACAACGTTTGGATTGGTTCAGGATCTACGATTACAGACGGCGCAGTTATTGGCGACAACACGATTATTGTTGCCGGAAGTCTCGTAAATCGAAAGTACCCGAACGATGTTATTTTGCAGGGATCGCCCGCGAAGATAATCCTCCGTCGGTAAACACGGCGATCTGCTCGCATTTTGCAACCGGAATCCTAAAGGACAAAACAATGCGTGAACGGATTTTAAAGATCGTTACTCGTGTGATTGGAGAAGTGAATGATGAGATGCAGTACGAAAATCTGAACAATCCAAATGAAAATACGATTATTTTCGATGGTGATAATGGCATCGACTCATTGTCCCTAGTCCTTCTCGTGAGTACCGTTGAGGCTGAGATAAACAAGGAGTTCTCTTCGAATATCCTGGTTGCTAGTGAAAAAGCAATGTCAATGCGTAACAGCCCGTTCAGAACAGTCGATTCTCTTACGACCTTCATCGAAGCGGAACTGACTGCATCATGAAAAAAAGGGTTATGATTATAACTGGCACTCGAAAGGGTATCGGCCGGTACTTGGTTGACTATTACCTTGAGAGAGGGTGGCAAGTCGTTGGGTGCAGTCGCACTGACATGGAGCAGAGCGTCACCGGATACCGGCATTTTTGCTTGGATGTAGCAGATGAGCGGGCGGTTCAAGCGATGATGAAAACTGTGATGTCAGAATTCGGTCAGGTCGATGCGCTGATCAACAATGCCGGCATCGCCTCTATGAACCACATGCTGCTAACACCTTTGTCTACGGTGAAAAACGTTTTCAGCACAAATGTCTTTGGAACCTTTAATTTCTGCAGGGAAGCCGCAAAGGTGATGCTTCGTGCGAAGCGGGGGCGGATTGTCAACTTTGCCACCGTCGCTACGCCGCTACGCCTTGAAGGCGAAGCCGCCTATGCGGCCTCCAAGGCAGCAGTAGAGTCTTTTACACGCATTATGGCGAAGGAGGTGGCAGCTTACGGTATCACCGTCAATGCGGTCGGACCTACACCGGTAGCAACCGATCTCATCAAGGGAGTTTCCAAGGCAAAGATGCAGGCATTGCTCAACACGCAAGCCATAAAGCGCTTGGGAACCTTCGAGGATGTGGCCAATGGAGTAGACTTCTTTTTGAAGGAAGAAAGCGACTTCGTCACCGGTCAGGTCCTCTTTCTTGGTGGCGTATCATAGATGCTTAACGTGACACACCTTGATCGACTTTTTGATAAGTTCCGCATCTATGCGGATCGCCGCGCTGTCGTGGAAGGAGATTATCAGTACAGCTACTCAGCTCTTGCTCAAGCCGTCGAGGAAGCGACCGAGGCGCTTGACCACCATGCGGTTCAAGCAGGTGCGGTCGTTGGGTTGCAGGCTGAGTTCTCCTTTGCAGCAATCGCAATGGCCTTGGCTCTATTCCGCCGACGGGCCGTTGCGGTCTTCATTTCGCCTAATCTTCCAAACCCACTGCCGCTGCTGGAGGAGACTAGCGCAGAGGGCATTTTTTCGTGGGATGCCGACGGCGCGAGATTTTTTCGTCCTTTGAAGGAGCATGCTCCACACCTCCTTCTCAGAAAGCTTCGGCAGGAGGGGAGATCCGGCTTCGTTGTTTTTACCAGCGGCAGCGGGGGCAAGCCGAAGGCGGTCCTTCATGATCTTGAACGCTTCTTGGAGCGATACTCGGGCGCGTTAAAACCTTATACTACTATGGCGTTCCTTCTGTTCGACCATATCGCCGGCATTGATACCATGTTTTACACGCTACACGCTGGTGGTGACCTAGTTCTAGTTAAGAACCGACGCCCGGGAGAAATCATAAATCTGATTGAACGCTGGTCAGTCGCCGTGCTGCCAGTATCTCCCTCTTTTCTCAAGTTAATGTGCATGGGTGAAATCCCGCATGGCGTCGATCTGACCTCGCTGAAAATTATTACGTTTGGATCAGAGCCCATTGACTTGGCAACTTTAACCAGCGTTCAGCAAATTTTCCCTAATGTGAAGATCAGCCAAAAGTATGGTGCGTCCGAGTTCGGCGCTCCTCGCGCTCAAACTCGCGGCGATGACAGCCGCTGGATCAAGCTTCAGTCGCGGACGGTCCATACTCGTATCGTGGACAGCGTACTTTGGTTGAAGTCACCTACTACGATGCTCGGGTATCTTAACTCTGACAACTCAGTTCTTCACGACGGATGGTTTTGCACTGGCGATCTCGTTGAAATTGAGGGGGACTGGATCCGCGTTCTGGGGCGCCAGTCGGACATCATAAACGTCGGTGGCGAGAAAGTTTTTCCTGCCGAAGTGGAAGCCGTTGTTCAGGAACTTGAGGATGTCATCGAAGTCGCGGTGTCCGGGGAGCCTCACCCGATGCTCGGCGAGATCGTAACGGCCTCCGTCCGCATTGCTGCTGGTGGTGTTGATGACACCACGCTGCGCAAGCTTGTCCGCCAACACTGTTTGGGTAGGTTGGAAAGGTACAAGGTTCCCGTGAAGATCACCTCGACTACTAAGTCATTGGTAAATGATCGACAGAAGGTGGTTCGCTAGCAGCGTGCATGCGCTCAGACATATCCGTCCGCCGAGTGGCGCCTGTTCTGAGGGGGGATGTTCGCTGACCTTTGTGACGTTCGTAAGGGCGACGCTGATGGCGGTGGCGCGATTGAGATCATCACCGGGTTGAAGCGGCTGCGTCGCTGGCGCGCTGAGGACAAGCTGTTCGTGCCAGCTGAAGCAGCGGAGCCACTGGCACGGACACCCGATGCTGCTTTCTGCGCGAGCCCATTAAGCGCCAAACAGATCGGCACTCAGCTACGGCTCAAGCGGCTTGAACAAGTTGTTCAAGCCCAGCTAGCGAGTTTCTTACCTTGAGCGCGGGGCAACAAGCTTTCGTTCCTGATACCAGGCGATGGTGTTGCGCACCCCCTCGGGGTGCGCCCACTGCGACCTGTAGCCGAGCCGCTGCTTCGCCTTGGTGAGATCGAATGCGCGGTCGTGGGTGAAGAAGCCGACCCGGCGCCGTGACAGCGGCGGCCGGACCTTGAAGGGACGGCACAGCACCTCGGCCACCACGCCCGCCGCCCAGACGGGGGCAAGGGGAACACGCAGCCGTGGTGGCTGAACTCCGCCTTCGCGCGCGATCAGCTCCACAAGCTCCCGAAGGCGCATCGGCTCCGCGGAGGCGATGTTGAAGGCCTCCCCGTGCACCGCTCGTGCGGGCGCGACGGCCCCGAGGAGAAACGCATCCACGTTGTCCTCCACATGGCCCAGATGCGTCCAGGCCTGGCCGGAACCCACCATGACGAAGCGGCCATCCAGGATGGTCTTGAACAGCTTCAGCATGCGTCGGTCACCCGGGCCGTACACCATGGCGGGCCGGATAGCCGTGATCGCCATCTGCGAGGGGCTCGTGCGCCTCGCGAGATCGAGGATCGCGACCTCGCCGGCCAACTTGGTGCGATGGTACAGATCCATGGGATTGAGGGCGGTCGCCTCCGTCGCCGGCACCTCCTTCACGTGGCCATGAACCCCAACCGTGCTGCAATGAACGAAGCGCTCGGCCCCCATGCGCAGGGCGGTCTCGGCCAGGCGAAGCGCGCCCCGGTGGTCGACCTTGTCGTACATGTCCTCGCTCTGCTCAGTCTCCTGGAACATCGCGGCAATGTTGAACACCACCTGCGCACCGCGCAGCATCTCGTCCCAATTGTTATCCGCCGACAGATCGAGCACGGCCGCGCGCAGGCCCTCGCGGCGGAGTTCCTCCGCCTCCGACGGAAGGAGAACCGTTCCCGTCACGTCGATGCCATAGCTCACCAGTCGGCGAAACAAAGCACCGCCAATGAAGCCCGCCGCACCCGTCACGAGGCAGCGTTTTCCCCGGAGGGCCTCGTATTCAACCGGCAGAGGCATCACGTCGTGGCTCATCATAGGTTATCCTTCGTGGTGGGGACGAACGGGTTTTCTGCCGCAATAACGGCAAGACTCGTCTTAAGCTTCCCCTTCCAGAAAACACGGCGCAGACGTGCAGCGGTTTCGACCCGCGTGAACCCCGCGGCCTCAGCAAGCGTCCTGAGTTGCTGGGTCGTGTAGAAGCGCACTTCGTCACGAAGGATGTAGCGATGGACAAGGTCCCAGAGAACCGTTGCCGGCGAGCCGTCGGCCGCTCTGTCGAGAAGAAGGATCCGCCCTCCGGGTCGTAGCATCTCTCGCATACGGCGAAGCGCGGATTGCGGATCTGAGAAGTAGTGCAGGCAGTTGGCGCAGACCACGAGGTCGAAATGCCCGGTGGTGAGTTCCGCATGTGCCAATGACCCCGGGTCCTCCCAGTTCGCCTGATGGTAGCGCAGCTTCGTCAATCCCTCGTCTTGGGCAAGCTTGCGAGCCTCCCGGATCATCCCGCCAGAAAGATCAACGCCGACGCCATCGAGCGCCGCGTCGTTCCGTGCCAGTTGCCGAAGCAGGAATCCGGTCCCGCAGCCCGCGTCGAGAACGCGCTCGACCGGCTGCCCTCGGGCAGTAAGCTCAACGAGCAGCAACGAGTGGGCCTTGTACCAAGAGGCACTATAGTTTGTCTCGTATTCCTGTGCGACAGCGTCGAACAGACTTTCAACCGAACGGGCCGTTCGCAAAACCATCGACACTACTCCCTTGTGTGCCACACTGAATCGGTGCGGCTACGGCAAACTTCTGTCGCGATGCCATCCGGTTCACGTCTTTATTGAGGGAACCTCGTCTACGCTGACGCAGTTCACCTCTCGCGGTAGCGCCTACCAAAAACGGCTGACGATGAAGTCGTTTATCTCTTGCCGCACTCGGCTGATTGTCAGGCACTGTCGATGAGATGTGCTTTGGTAGGCCGTTTGCCGGCATCCTTGGTCAAAGGCTTACGAGGGGCGACGAGACAGCAGCTGTGCTCTCTCAGTCGCGCCACAGCTGCTGCTTGGAAGAAGGCGCACGTGCCGAAAGCGCTGTGATCCGTCACACCGGTCTCACCATCGAACCGTAGTGTTTGGTCACCTCGTTCAAGGGCTCCGTATCCCTAACCTCTAAGTGTCGGATTGGTATGTGCCGGTTTCACGGTCTGAGCACGGTCAAAACGAGCGGCAAAATCAGCCAGGAAGATGTCCTTGTGGTCGGCGACCGTCTTAGCGCCACGGTAGCCCCCATAGGCCAGAGCCGGGTCGTGACTATCAATCCAGTAGAGCGGGCTATCCGCAACATAGGATCCGCCCCAGCCACGCGCGGTTGGATCGTCGAAATTTCTGCCAGGGTCGATGAGGTAGAGAACCGAAAAGGTATCACCCATCTTCAAGCCGTTGGTTCGTCTCCAACCATCAAAGGCGCCGTAGAGATCTGTGCTGTTGGCCATGAAGAGCCGCCCAAGTGCGCCGTGGCCACGCGCGTTTGGCCGGGGCCAAGCTCTGTCAGGATTGTTGTGGCCACTTGGTGGAGCATAGATGCCTCGTCCGCTACCGGCTCCGTTGATCCACCACAATCTGCCCTTCCACATCGTCAGCAAATAGCGGTGCGCGTTGGGATCCTGACCGTCTCTGCCGCTCGAGATGAGTCGGATGTTCGGAACAATGCCGGGTTCATCGTGGACCGCTTGGGCCAGGTCGCCGTGGCTTCCCCAGGTGAGTACCCAGAGCGGCCTTGTTGGGCTGGCTGCCCTGGCGGCTGCGATGATGGCTCGTGATGAGTTGGTGGGCTTGGAAACACCCGCCTCCGGCTGCGGAGCAGGATGGCCTGCACGAACGATGCTGCGTAGGTAAGCGGGGGTGGGATAACTTGCCGAATGGGTAAGGAGTGTGGAGTAGTCCTTCTCATAAGCTGTGATCACCGAATGGATCGCGGATATCCTGCCAAAGCCCAATCGTGCGGCAGCGGAGCCCAAGCCGACGATGTTCAGGTCGTCGGCATAGAGGAGCAGATGGATCAGGCTCTGCATGTCGTCTTTGTCGGACCCACCGGCATCGGTCGTGACGAAGACGCGTGGCTTTGCAGCATTAATATGGGCTGGCCAACCAGCCTCGGCTGACATCGCAGGGCTGACCGCGCGCTCGGCTGCGAGAGCTACACTGCCGCCTAGAACAAAGCGGCGGGTATAAGCAGCATTGCTGCGGACCCACATTCTGCCGGCATTCACGGTTCAGATCCTTCCTCTTGAGCGCTCGACGCCGGCTCTGCTCATTCTGATCCTCCTGTGGTGCCTCAGCCTAGCCCGCCGGCTGTTCCATGTATTGTTTGAGGTTGTGTTGCAAACTTTGCGGCGGGCCGCAGATGGCCTGGATAGCGGATCTGTCAGAGCTCGCGCCAGGAGTGCGCGGATTGGCGAGCTGGGGCAGGCGTGGATAGGCTCCTGACGGTTGATGGGCCGGCTGGGAGCCTGGGATGGAGTGCGTGGACTGCGGATCGGCCGAGGTGACTGAGCGGCGGGACCGTACGGCCCAGGGTTACCGGCGCTTCCGGTGCCGCGCTTGCGGCCGAGGGTGCAACGAGCGCAGCTCGGGGGTGCTGAACCGGGCGCAGTACCCGAGCGACGTCATCGCCCTCGTGGTGCTCTGGCGCCTGCGCTACCGGCTGACCCTGCGCGATATCAGCGAGATGTTCCTCCAGCGCGGGATTGTAGTCAGCTACGAAGCTGTGCGGGAGTGGGAGGCCAAGCTCGCGCCGGTTCTCGCGGGTGAACTGCGCCAGTGTCGGCGAGCAAAGGGCGGCCCCGGGCGTCGCTCCTGGCACGTTGACGAAACATATTTGAAGGTCCGTGGACGCTGGTGCTACTTGTATCGGGCGATCGACAGGAACGGTGACCTCATGGACACCATGCTGAGTGAGCACCGCGACATGGCGGCGGCCCAAGCCTTCTTTCGCTCGGCGAAGTCGGTCACCGGCCAAGTCCCCGACCAAGTGACCACGGACGGACACGGCTCCTACCCACGAGCCATCCGATCAACGCTCGGCCGGCGGGTTGTCCATCGCACCAGCGCTTACAAGAACAACAGACTGGAACAAGATCATCGGGGCGTGAAAGGCCGCATTCGATGTATGCGCGGCTTCAAGAGCTTCGGTTCAGCGGAGCGGTTCTGTCGAAGCTATGACGAACTCCGCAACTTCCTTCGCCTCCAGACCCGCCACAGCCAGCACATCCCCGCCAACCGCCGACGCCTGCTTCATCTCCGTCGTGCCACTGCTGCGCTCGCAATCCTCGAGGCAGCGTAGGCCGAACGGGCTTGCATCTCACGTTGTCAGGCTTGGCGCGAGATCTGACAGAGCCCCCAAAGTTCACCGGGAGTTTTGGCGGAAGGGCTTGCTAACGATTTTACATCCTGTGGCGTGGCATCGTGAGCTGCTGAGCAGATGACCGGCGGCACCAAGGCACAGCGAGACGGCGGCGGGCACTCGGGTGAGGCTGAGCCGTTTGTAGAAAGGCCAGAGCAGGAGCCCTGGCGGCTGCACCGGCTCCTGGCCGGGCTCCATGGATTGCTGGGCTGCCCCTTACTTGCGATCGAGGCGGCACTGGCTTGGTTCGCCGCCTGCCCGCGCGGGTCACGTCGAGAATCATGGGCTTTGGCTACGGGGTACGCCTTTCGGCAGTGACCCGGCGGCGCCGACATCCGCAAGGCACGTCCCTCCGCGAGCCGCCGCGTCCGCACCGGGCGGTTGGGCCCAACGCATTCTTTGGAGGCTGCAGACATCGGGCGTTCGCCGTTGACCGAGGCACGAAGGTGCCATGGTTTCATACGTAGTATCCCTAGGTGGTGAATGGGAGCGCTAAGGATCACTTGCACAATGCAAACTAGGGAGAAGCGACATGCACGTGCTTTTCAGAACGCTCGCCCGGCTATTCGATCCTCTCTGGTCCATCACCAGGACAAGGCCGTGGCTTTCCGTCGCGATCCTGGGTGGTGCGGCAGCGATCTGCTATTTTCTTGAGATCCCGTATCTTCGTACCTTCCTGGCCCTGGCAGCTGCATCGGTCCTGATCGTCAAGGCCGAAGCGGATCGGCGCGAGCATATGGTCACCGCCAATTTAGCCTCTGATCCGGCGCGGTAGACCTAGTCAGCTCCCGCCAGCAGCCGCTTCTGTCGCTGAGCCCAGACAATTGGCGTTGTCCAGACACGCGCCGGGAATGCTCGCGTTGACACCGAAAAAGCCAGTGTCGCGTTCAGCGCTTTCTGCAATCAAACTGCCTGCATCGAGGAGCCTGCCTATGCAACGCTTTCACCTGCTAACTTCAGCAGCCCTCCTGGCTGCGTCATTCGCTACGGTTAAACCAACGCTCGCGGCAGATCCGACGCAGATCCAGATCTGCCCGTCGCGGGAAAAGATCGAGGAAATTATACAGAGTGGTGGCAGTTTAACGCCGGATGGTTGCCGTCTGGCGAGGATTACGCGAGTGAACTCGCCTGCGGGCGCAATCTGCCAACTTGATTTGGGGCAAGGTGGGCAGGGCATAATCGGCTCACTACGGGACGCAGTCTCTGACACACAATGGTGGACGTCTTGCGCCAATTTGGGATCTCCCTGAGGGAGCGCTGATTATGGCGTGCTGGTACGGCTTCTTCATCAACGCTCACAAGGACGTCTGCATCGCCATGCCAGGCCGGTGTACGGTGCGTCTTAGCCGACGGACAATGCTTTGGTGATCTGAGGTTAACTGCGTAGATGGTGCCACACGGACGGTACTCCTCCCATGTCTTCGCGTTCACGCCAGGCGGACTGGAAATGTTGCTCTGGATTGCAACGGTTCCCCACGGACTCTGATGCGGGCGCGAGTTGCGTTTGAGAATGCAGAAAGGGTTCGTGCGCTGCTTCAGCAGCGAGAGGTGGCACCGCTATGCATCTGCATCAAGGGATGTTGCTCCCAGCGGAAAACTCAACGCGCCTGAGCCCTTCGTGGCACGGCTTGTCAACTGGAGCTACCAGCTCGATGCGCGCTCCCGCTACCAGTCCTGATCCAGGCACATTCCCGCAGTGTCGCGCGGCAAGCGCTTGCGGAACTGTCCCACTCGGGGCCGCCATCGCATTCTTGCTCACCCTTCTGCCCGCCGTTTCAAGCCGCGGTGAGGAGGCGCACCGCCGAGTAGCGCCGGGCCAGGAGAGGGCGGTCGATCCTGGTGCGGCGAACGAGGTAGGCGCAGATCTCCTTCTTTACCAAGTCCAGATCGCTCCGACTGGCGATGCAGCGCTCGATGATGCGCTCTCAGCAGTCTCCCGGCTGATCCAGTTGCGGGAGGAGGCGCCCACGACTGCCTTCGGGCTTGTCGCCCGCGCAGCTGATGACCGAGAGCGCCTGGCCCGTGCCCTTCACTCCGAAGGCTACTGGGGCGGTTCTATCCAGATCCTTCTTGGGTCCTTGGCGCTCAGCACCTCGGAGCTGGTGGAGCGGCTGGAGAAAGGGCAGGAGCGCCCGGTGATGGTACGCATTAGGACCGAGCCTGGCCCCCGTTACACACTCTCAAGCATCGTGGTCTCCGCGAGCACGCAGGACGGCATGGCGCCCGTTGCTGCGGTGACTGAGGAGGACATCGGCCTTTCGCCCGGTGACCCGGCTGCTGCCGCGCCGGTTCTCGCGGCGGAGGAGAGACTGGTCCGGCGCCTGCTGGCCGCTGGCTACCCGCTGGCCAGTGTCGTGCGGCGCAACACGGTAGTTGATTACGACCGGCGCAGCATGGAGGTGGCGTGGACCCTGGCCCTAGGGCCGCAGGCTAGCTTCGGCGCGCCGCAGGTGGCCGGGACGGAGCGCGTGGATCCGGGCTTCCTAGTCAGCTTCGCCGCGAACCAGCTTGCCGGCGAAACCTACAGCCCGGAGCGGCTGGAGCAGGCTCGCAAGCGGATCATGGCGCTCGGCGCTTTTGCCTCGGTACGGTCGGAACCGGGCGAACGGCTGGATAGGGCTGGACAACTGCCCGTAACCTTCAACGTCACCGAGCGCCCGCGGCACGCCATCGGTATCACTGCCGCCTATGAGACGAACTATGGCCCCTCCGTCCAGGTCTATTGGGAGCATCGGAACCTATTCGGCAGCGCCGAGCGGCTGCGCCTCGAGGCCGAGGTGGCGCGCCTCGGCAGCGGCGCACTCGTCGACGGCTCCACCTATCGCGCCTTCGCCACGCTGGGCGTGCCCGGATTGTTCGGGCGTGACCTCACCTTGGTCACCACGGCTGGCGCGCTTCGCGAGCGCCTCCGGGCTTATGACCGAGACGCCGGCGTGGCTTCGGCCATCCTGGAACAACGGGTTTCCGACCATCTCACCTTCGGCATAGGTCCCACGCTGGATATCGGCGAGTCCGGCCTGCCCGGCGGTCCCCTGCGGCCATACCAGATCGCCGGCGTGGCGCTGACCGGTCGCTGGGACGGGACCGACAGCCTGCTAAATCCGACCAAGGGGTGGCGCGTGAATGGAAGGCTGACACCGGGCTGGAGCTTCCGCGAAACAGCGCCCTTCACGCCTCTCCGCGTTACCGTCAGCACATACCAGGACATGCTCGGAGATGGGCGCAGCATCCTGGCGCTGCGCGGCAGCTTCGGAACCCTGGTCGGCAGCGACCGGCTGGATGTGCCTCAGCACCAACGCTTCTTCGCCGGTGGCGGTGGATCGGTCAGGGGATACGATTACCAGTCCATCGGCCCACGCGACGCGCAGGGCCGGCCGCTGGGCGGCGCGAGCCTCCTGGAAGCAAGTGTGGAGTGGCGCCAGCGCATCGGCGAGAGCTGGGGGGGCGTCGCCTTTGTTGATGCGGGGACAGTCGGCACCGGCACGTTTCCCGACACCTCTTCCTTGCGCGCCGGCGCGGGGTTTGGGGTGCGCTACCACACGGTGATCGGGCCGATCCGGGCGGATGTCGCGCTACCCCTGGTGCGGCAGGTCGGCTCTTCCGGCTATGGCATCTATGTCGGCATCGGGCAGGCATTCTGACCGTGGCTCCGCGCCTCGTCCCTTTGGTCACCCTGGCCCTGTTCCTGATCGGCGCGGCGATGGCGCAGGACGATGCGGCGCGCAGCCCTTCCTTTCTCGAACGGCAGCTGGAGACCCTGGTACCGGGGCTCAGGGTGGAGGGGCTGAGCGGCGCCTGGCGAGCGGCCCCGGTGGCGGAGCGCATCACCCTGTCGGACGCGCAGGGCATCTGGCTGACCATGCAGGAGGTCCGGCTGGACCTCGCTCCCACCGCGCTGCTCCGCGGCGTGCTGCGGCTGGAGGCGTTGGATGCCGCGCTGGTGCGGGTGGAGCGGTTGCCGGTGGCCCCCACCCTTTCGCCTCCGGCGGGGAACCCGCCGCCCGGCCAGGGGGGCCTGCTGCCCGCCCTGCCAGACCTGCCCGTGGACCTCTCGCTCGACCACCTGGGCGTGCAGCGGCTGGAACTGGCCGAGGCGGTGCTAGGCCAGGCCGCCGTCTTCTCTCTCACCGGCAGTGCCGGGCTAGAGGCCGGGCGGCTTGCTGCCGATCTCTCGCTGCGCCGGCTCGATCGGGAGGGCAGCGTCGCCCTGAACCTCGCCCTGGCCCCCAAGGCCAACCGGCTGAATGCCCGCGTCGAACTGCGCGAACCCGAGGGCGGACTTGTTCCCACCCTGCTCGGGCTTCCGCAGCACCCGGTGACGTTGGAACTGAACCTCGATGGGCCTGCCGACGGCGCTGCCCTGTCAGTCCAGGCGCAACTCGGGCCGGAGATCGCGCTCGACGTGCAGGGCACGGTGCGCTCGCTTGCCGACGGAAGCTTTGGCGCGCGGCTGCAGGGCCAGGCCCGAGCGGCGCCGCTGGTCCCAGCGGAGTACGCCGGCCTTCTCTTCCCCGCGCAGCTGACGCTCGATGCCGACCGGTCAGCCAACGGACCGCTGGCCATCTCTGAACTGCGCCTGAAGATGCCCTCGGGACAGGGCAGCGTGAACGGCACATTTGACATCGCGCGCGAGGTTCCCGACCTGACAATACGTCTGGCGCTGGACCAGGCAGCCCGCTTTGCCCCGCTGCTGCCGCAAGGCGTGGCCTGGGAGGCGCTGCAGGCGGAGGCGCATGTCACCGGCACCCTGTCGGCCCCGGAGGTGAGGCTGGAGGCCACGCCCCGCGCCTTCACCACCGGCATCCGGCAGGCAGATGCCGTGCTGGGGGCCAGCCCTACCCTGTCGGGCACCGCTTCGCTGCCAGGCCCACGGATCGATATGACGTTTCAGGGCCAGGAGGGGCAGCTCGCCGTGGTGGGGTCGCTGGCAGAACCTGCAGACCTCACGGCTCGCCTTGTGCTGCCGCGGCTGGAGGTATTGGGCGCAGGATCGGAGGGCGCATTGGAAGCGACGGCCCAGGTCGCGGGACCGCTGAGCGATCCGACGGTCACCCTGGCGGCCCGTTCCGGACAGCTCACTTTGGCCGGTCGGACGTTGAGGGGGATCAGCCTCGATGCTCGCCTGGAGGCGCCGGCCACCGCTCCCTGGGCCGAGGCACAACTGGAGGCGACCCTTGATGGCCAGCCTGTCAGCTTGGTGCTGCGGGGCAGGCCGGACGCGAGGCGGTTGCGTCTGGAACAGGCGAGGCTGCAGGTTGGCCCTGGTGTGCTGACGGCGACGGGCATCCTCGACCCCGATGCGCTGCTGTTCGATGGTTCCGCGCAGCTGGACGCGCCCGCGCTGGCGCCGCTGGGGCGGCTCGCCGGCATTGAAGGGTTGGAAGGGCAGCTCCGCGCAAGCGGAGAGTTCGGCCCACGCGACGGCGTCCAGGGCTTTGATCTGGCCCTGGAGGCCCCCCGGCTTGCCTATGCCGGCAACTCTGGCCGGCTGCGCGCCACGGCGAAGGGAACGCCCGGCGCGTTTGCGTGGGGGCAGAGGCTTCGGCACAGCAGGGCTCGCTCACCGCGCGCGGCCGCTTGGCGGTGGCGGACCAGGGCTGGCAGGCAGAGCTTGCAGCGCTGCGGGTCGAGGCTGTGGGAGAGACGATCCGCCTCGCCGCCCCTACCCGGGCCTTGATTGGCCATGACGGAGGTGTCTCGCTCGGTGCTCCCCTCGTTCTGGCGGTGCCTCGAGGCGGACGAATCAACCTCTTCGGACGCTGGGGTCCGGACCGGGCCGACCTCACCGCGAACTTGTCCTCCATTTCCGTCGCTCTGGCCGGGCGGTTCCTGCCGGACCTCTCGCCTATCGGCACAGTTGCGGGCGAGGTCCGGGTCACCGGGCTCGCGTCCGGCCCGGAGCTGCGGGCGACCCTTCGTGGCAGCGGCCTCCGTCCTGGCGCGTCGTGGTCGAACGGCCTTCCCAGCCTGAACCTGCGCGCCGAGGCCAGTTGGGTATCGGGTGCGGCGCGGCTGAGGGCCGAACTGGAGGCCGGCCGTGCCGGTCGGCTGACGCTCACGGCCACGCTCCCACAGGGATTTGGTAACACCGCACAGCTCGAAGCGGGGCTGGAGGGCAGCCTGGCGCTGCAGCCGCTGGCCGCTCCCTTCCTAGCGGCCGGCGCGAACCGCGTGACCGGGCGCCTGCAACTTGCGCTCAGGGCCAGTGGCCCACTCAGCGCGCCGGAACTCGGCGGGCGCGCCACCCTCAGCGGGGGCGAGTACCGCAATCCGGTTTATGGCGTCCGGGTCAGGGACATTTCTGGGACCATTGTCGGTGAGGGGACGCGCCTCGTTGTTGAACGGCTTGGGGCGCGCACCGTGGGGGGCGGCACCATCGCGCTCCGGGGTGATGTGGACTTTGGCGTCGATGGGCTTCCCGCCGACCTCACGCTGACGGCGCGCAATGCCCGGCCGGCGGTGTCCGACCTCGTCACAGCAACCGTTGACGCTGGTCTGCGACTTGTCGGGCCACTGCTAGGGAATGGGTTGCTCTCCGGTCAGGTGCGGGTGCAGCGAGCCGAGGTTCGGATTCCACAGAGCATCCCGTCAAGCGTGCCGGTTTTGGAAAACGTGCGGGTGCGCGGAACGCCCCCGCCTGGCGCAATCCTGCCTCCCTCCGCGCAGCCGAATGCTTCAAATTCCGCGGCACCTGCTGACCTGCCTCCTATCCGGCTGGAGGTCGCCATCATGGTACCCGGGCAGATCTTTGTCCGGGGCCGCGGGGTGGATGCGGAACTTGGCGGCGGTCTGCGCATCGGCGGTACGCTGGCAGAGCCCGTTCCCCAAGGCGGGTTTGACTTGCGACGGGGAACGCTGTCGGTCCTGGCCCGGCGGCTGACCTTTGATCGTGGTCGGATCGATTTTGCCAATGGAACCCTGATGCCGCGGCTGGACCTGACGGCACGCAGCCAAGCCGGCAGCACGAGTATCATCGTCGCGGTGCAGGGCACGCCGACAAAGCCTGAGATCACCTTCAGCTCCTCCCCGGAGCTGCCGCAAGACGAGATCCTGGCGCGCTTGCTCTTCGACCGCTCGACGGACCGGCTCTCACCCTTCGAGATCGCCCAAATCGCAGCGGCCGTGGCGCAGTTGACGGGCATCGGGGGGGGGAGGGGAGCAGCCCCTTGATCAGCTACGCGGTGCACTGGGCCTTGACCGCCTCGGCATTGCGGGTGGAACAGAGGCGGGCAGCGGACCCGCGGCGGAGGCTGGTCGCTATGTGGCGCCAGGAGTTTACCTGGGGATCCGGCAAGGCGTGCAAGGAGGTCAGACCGGCGTTGGGGTGGAGGTGGAGCTGACGCCCCGTCTCAAGCTTGAAGGGCAGACGGCGACGGGCGCGGCAGGTGACCGCCTGGGACTTACCTACGAATTCGAGTACTGAAGCGGGCGCCGGACCAGGGATTTCCTTTCCGCTCAGGCCCCGCCGGCGCGATCCAGGCGCCGGGCAAGTGCTGCTATGGCGAGGAGCGGCAAGGCCAGTCCCAGCGCCGTCGAGGCGATTACCAGGTCGGGCAGCGCGGCGTAGTCACCTCGGCCGACCACGAAGGCCGCGTTGAGGACGCGGGAGGCAATTGCTCCGGCCTGGAGCGCGAGGTTCATCAGAGAAGCCATCAGCGCGAACCAGGTGGCGCGCCTTCCCTCCGGCGCGTGCATCGCGATCAGCGTCAGCATCGGGATCATGGCGAGCTGGGCTAATGGTGCGGAGAAGGCGGTGTCCACCAGGCCAATGGTCCGGGCACCGAAGCCCAGCACGCGCTCCGTCCACTCGTGCAGACCAAAGAGCATTCCGATGGTCGGCAGCATAAAAAGCGCGTTGAGCACTGCGAGCCAGAAGAACACGGCCGCAAGCGGCCAGCGCACCAATCGGCCCCCGAGCAGTAGTGCACCAGCTATGGCAAGGCCGCTTCCGAGCTGCGCGAGCGTCCCGAAGAAGCCCTGGTCATAGCCCAGCACTTCGATCTGCCACCACTGCAGCGCCGGCCCCGGCGGCGGCGTGGCACGATAAGCGAAGATCACGATTCCGGCTGCCAGCATCGCCCGGCGCGTCGCGAGCGGCACTCCCTCCACGGTCACCCGCAGCAGTGCCAGCAGAACACCGAGGGCAAGCAGAAATCCTATTTCCTCGGCGAAAGGCGGCTGTGCAAGCGCGAGGACGAGCATGGCTGTACCAAAGGCGAAGCCACCCCAGAGCACCCGTCGATCCGGTGGCGTGGGAACAGCGTCTTTCGAACTCCCCGATTCCTGAAGCAGGAACCCCGCGAACAAGGAGGGGAGCGGCAGCAGCGCGGCAAGCAGGAACATGGTTGCTGCCGGGAGTAACTGCGCCAACCAGCCCCCCGCGCCAGCAACGGCAAAGGTGCCGGCCATAACCGCAACACGGCCGAGCACCTGAACTTCCCCCAACTCTGCTTTGATGAGGTCTGGGTTACGGGGCGTACCGTTTGGGCCCACCCGTTCCACGACCTCCGTCGTCAGCGCATCGGCAACACTGTCTTGGATAACAAGGCCGATGACCACAAGCAGCGAGGCCGCGATGTATGCGGCCTCCGCAGGAAAGAGAGCTGTCGACCCTGCGGCGGCCGCAGCCAGCATCAGGTTTCCGGCCACCTGGAGGAGTGCGCCCAGCAGCACATAGGCACGGCGACGTGACCCAAGCAAAGGCACCGTGTCCACCAGATGACCCACAACCATTTTGATGGTCCAGGGCACCGTGAGCCACGCCGAGAGAGCGAGCAGGCTCTGCGGTGAAAGCCCAAGCCGGTCCCGAACCCAGAAGGTTTCCGCAATGGCTGAGAAGCCGCTCGCGCCTGCGGCGAGATAAATCAGCAGTGGAGGCGCAGTGCGGCGGTTTAGCATCGCCAAACGCGTCCGCAGCCCGCCCCTTGGTGCGGCGCTCATGCGGGTCTCATGGACGCAGGACGTGTGTTCTCGGACGGCACCGGGATAGCCTTCTTCATTTCTGCATCATCACCAGTTATCAGCCTGCGCCAGCACAGTTCGGGCTATCACAAAGAGCCGGGATAGATGCCTTCTTCGCTCCTCATAGCAGTGGAGCCACCACCCCTCCCCGAATGAGCAAAACACCAACCGACCGGAGTCCACTTTAAGCCTTCCTGGCCGGCGATCCGGTGCACCAAACGCCCGGGAACTTAGCCGATCCAGCATTGGGCCCCACGCGAATGCCGACTTCATCTAACACTGAACGCATCGAAAAGAACTGTCTTGCTCAACGACGCCGCGCCAGTGGTCTGCTTTGTGCTCACCACACGCGATGAGAGGTTGCATAGACGAGCCCTTCTGTTCAGGGTGCAGTCGTGCAATTAAGATTATCACTCCTTCTTGCCATGGTTGGTCTGGTTGCCCTCGTCGGCAGTCC
>NZ_JBHLVZ010000033.1:0-194031 GCF_042433125.1 Muricoccus vinaceus
GCCGCCGCCTCCTCCTCGAAGCCGCGTACCAAAGCCTCCACACGCGCACCGCGCGCCGCCTTCAGCGAGGCCTCCTCCACCGCAAGAGCGGACAGGCGGTCGGCCTCGTGCAGGCCGTCGCGGCAGGACTCGGTGGCGCGGGCCATGTCGCCGATCTCGTCGTTGCGCGCGGTTTCGGGCAGGGACAAGGCGTAGTCCCGGCGGGAAAGCTGCAGCATGGCGTCCCGCAGATGGGCCAGGGGGCGCGTGACGCGGCTGCGGATCAGCAGGATGGCGCCGAGCGCGAGGGTGGCGAAAAGGAGGGCCAGGGCGGCGGCGGCGCCCAGCCACAGCCTGGCCGCATCGGCGCGGGTGCGGGCGAGGTCGCCGATGCTGGCCAGGGAAAGATCCGCGACCTCCACGAGGCGGGCGGTGCCCTGGTCCAGCGCGGCGTTCATGGCGGCCGGGGTGACGGGCGGCTCGCGCCCTTCGGCAAGGGCCTTGTCCAGGCTGTCGCGCAGGGCGGCGAAGCGGGTGAAGTAGTCCTCCTGCGCGCGCTCGATCGCCTGGCGGACGGGCACGGGGAGGGTGGCGGTGAGGCCCGTGACCAGCGGCCAGGTCGCGGCGGCGCGGGCGCGGAGCTGGGTCATGGCCGTGCGCGCGGCGGGGGTCACGGCCTTCGTGGCGATGGCGCCGATCAGGAAGTCCCGCTCCGTGCCGGCGGCGTCGCGCGTCGCGTAGGCGGCGTCCTTGACCTGGGCGAGGGTGGCGCTGGGTCCGTCGAGGTTGCGGACCTGGGCGGTGAGGGTCGCGCTCACCTCCTCCAGCAGGTCCACCAGGCCGGTGGCGGCGGTGTTGAAGCGGGCGGCGATGTCGGGCGGGCGCTGCGCCAGGGGACGGGACAGGGCCGGGTCGCCTTCCCGCCGCAGGGTGTCCAGCGCGGCGCGCGCGGCGGCCAGGCGGGCGGGCGCGTCGCCGGCGGCGCAGATGGCCTGGGCGCAGAGGGAGGCCAGCGCGTCCAGCGCGGCGCTGGCGGCGGCGCGGGGCTGGGCCATGCCTGCCAGCAGGGTGGCGGCGGCGGGGCCCTCGCCGCGCAGGGCGATGCGCACCGGCCCGCGCTCCAGCCGCGTGGCCTGCAGGGCGGCGAAGGTCAGGCGCGTGGCGTCGGCGACGGTGACGGCGGCGTTGGCCTGCCGGAGATCCTGCGAGGCGTGGAAGAAGAGCCAGGCGGAGCTGCCCAGCAGGGGCGCCGACAGGGTGCCGACGAGCAGCCCGAGCTTCAGGAACAGGGTAGGGCGGAGCGTCATTGATGGATCCTCGGGCACCGACGGCGTTCTAAAAGGACAGGCGCGTGTTGCCGGATTATTGCCTGGCCTGATGAAGGCTTGGCTAATCCCGCCCGCGGGGTGCGCGAGGGAGCGGCATGGATTCGCGTGCCGGACGGGGCGCGGCGGCGTTGTTCCATTGTGCCGAATGGGAGACGGAACCTTGGCCTATCTGCTCGCGGTCCTCGCCGGGGTGCTGAACATGCTGCAGTCCGGCAGCAATGCGACGCTGAACGAGAAGCTGGGCGCGGGGCCCGTGGTGCCGGCGCTGGTGGTCTATGCCGCGGGGGCACTGGGGGTGCTGGCGGCCTGGCCCTTTCTGGGAAGTTCGCTGGAGGGGGTAACGGGGCGTGCCGGGGCGGTGCCCTGGTGGGGCTGGATCGGCGGGCTGCTGGGGGCTTTCTATGTCGTGGTCACGCTGACCCAGGCGAAGGCCATGGGCGCCGGCGCCTTCACGGCGGTGACGCTGACCGCGGCGGTGGTGACCAGCCTGGTGCTGGACCATTGGGGGCTGCTGGGCTTCGAGGTGCGGCCGCTGACCGCGCTCCGGGTGCTGGGCGGCGTGCTGATGGTGGCGGGGGTGGGGCTGGTGGCGCGGTTCTGAGCCCCGGGACCGGCGGGCCGCCGCCCGCCGGCGTCAGGACAGGCGTTCGGTGGCGACGCCTTCGGCGGTGACGGTGAAGCGCATCAGGTCCTCGCCCATGACCAGCGGGCCGCCATATGTGCGGCGGGTCTGGTCCTCGATCTCCGCCAGGGGCACGCGCGGGACGCCGGGGGCGGCGATCTGCACGATGTGGGTGAAGGCGGCCAGGGCGGGGCGGGTGGCGGCGAAGATCTCCCCGGCTTCCTCGGGCGAGGTGTGGTGGTCGGCGATGGCCATGGAGACGGGGTTGCCGCGCAGGGCGGGCGGCAGGGCGCAGACCTCGTGCACCAGCAGGTCCACCCCGGCGCCGTGCGCGCGCAGGTTGGGATGCGGCTTGGTGTCGCCGGACAGGAGGACGCTGCGGCCGGCATGGTCGATGCGGAAGCCGACCGCCGGGCGGATGTGCCGGCCGTGGTCCACCTCGAAGGCGGTGACGCGGACGCCGGCTTCCTCCAGCACCACGCCGCCGGTGGCGGGGAAGTCGCTCGCCTCGATCCGCGTGGCCTCCTCCGGCACGCGCTCGTCGGCCATGCGGATGCGGATGTCGTCGGCGAAGGCCTCGCGCAGGTGGTGCGCCATGCGGGCGGTGCCGGGCGGGCCGAAGAGCCGCATGGGCGCGCGGCGGCCGCCCCAGGCGGGAGGGACGTAGGAGCTCATCCACACATCCGCGAGGCCGTTGACGTGGTCCGAGTGGAAGTGGGTGAGGAAGACCGCGGCGATGCGGCCGAGCGGAAGGCCGCACTGGGCCAGCCGGATCGTGCAGCCGCGCCCGGCGTCGAACAGCAGGTCCAGCCCGCCGGCCTGGACGAGGGTGGCGGGGCCGAAGCGCTGCGGGCTGGGATTGGGCGTGCCCGTTCCGAGCAGCGTGACCACGATGCGGCCATCCCCTGCGTTCATTGCCGTTTCCTCCTGATGCCCTGGCCGGAAAAGCTGGATCGGGCGGCCTTCCGGGAGTAGTTATGAAGCATAACTATAATCGGCGCGGGAGGAAACCGGGGATGGCTTCAACTGTGAATCGCATGCCGGCCTGGACCCGCCGGACCCTTTCGGCGGGGTTGCTGGCCGGGCTGGGCGCGCCCCGGGCCGCGCGGGCGCAGGGCGGCTGGCCGCAGCGTCCGGTGCGGATCGTGGCACCCTTCGCCGCGGGCGGCGCACCGGATGTCGCCTTCCGCATGGCCCTGCCCAGGCTCGGCGCGGCCTTCGGGCAGCCCTTCGTGATCGACAACCGCCCGGGCGCGAGCGGCGCCATCGCGGCGGACGCCGTGGCCAGCGCCGCGCCCGACGGCCACACCCTGCTGCTCGCGACCAACTCCATCATCGCGATCAACCCGGCGCTGTTCGGGGCGCGGCTTTCCTATGACCTCGCGCGGGACTTCCGGGCGGTGGCGCGGTTCTCGCGGCTGCCCTTCTTCCTGTTCGTCGCGGCCGAGTCGCCCGCGCGGGACATGAAGGGGCTGATCGCCCTGGCGCGCGAGGCCCCGCAGCCGCTGACCTATGCGACCAACGGCAACGGCACGGTGGGCCATATCTCCACGGAAACCCTCGCGCGGGCGGCGGGAATCGAGCTGGTCCATGTTCCCTACCGGGCTTATCCGGCGGCCATGGGGGACCTGCTGGCCGGGCGCGTGTCGATGACGCTGTCGGACCTGACGGTGTTCGGCGGGCCGCTGCGCGGCGGGCGGTTGCGCGCCCTGGCGGCGATCTCGGCGGAGCGGTCGCGCTTTCTGCCGGATGTTCCGGCCCTGCCGGAGCTCGGCCTGCCCGCGGTGGATGGCAGCGTCTGGATCGGCCTTTTCGCCCCGGCCGCGACGCCGGACGAGATCGTGACGCGCCTGGGCGGGGAGCTTCGCGCCTGGCTGGCCACGGAGGAGGCGGTGGCGGGGCTGGCCCAGATCAGCCAGGAGCCGGCGCCGCTGGACGGTGCCGCGCTCGGGGCGCTGGTGCGCGAGGAGACCGCCCGCTTCGCCGGCATCATCGCCGCCGCCGGCATCCGGCCGGACTGAGCGCGGGGGCGGCGCTCAGCCCGGCGCGGCGATCAGCGGCCGCTGTTCGGCTGGTTCTGGCTTTGCTGCTGCTGATCGCGGCGCTCGGCCTGGTTGCGGCGATGGACGCCGACCGCGCAGCCGGCGGCGGCGCCGGCCACCGCATGCCCGCTGCCGACGAAGTGGCCGGCGACGGCGCCGACCGCGCCATCCTTGACGCAGCCGCCGGTCTTGGCCTGGGCGGGGAGGGCGGCGAGGAACAGGCCGGCGGCGATGGCGAGGGGGGCGAGAAGGGTGCTGCGCATGGGATGGACTCTCCTGTGAGGACCGTCCGTTCCAACGCGCGGGCGCCCGCGCCGGCACATTAAAGCCGGGCCATGCTCCCGCGGGCGGGGCCGCGCTGGCGGCGTGCGAGGACGCCGAGGAACAGGATGCTTCCGCCGAACAGGGCGAGGGAGGCGGGCTCGGGCACCGGGGTGGGGCCGAGGTCGGGGATGGAGCCGAGGAAGCGGTGGTCGTGGAGTTCGCCGCGGCCGCTGAAGGAGCCGGCCATGAGGACGCCCTCGATCGGCGTGCTGTTGGTGACCTGGGCACCAATGGCGAGCACGGCGCCGTGCCAGAAGCCGAAGCTGAGGGTGTCGGCCTCGAAGAAGTTCCAGAGGACGCGCTGGTTCACGTCGATGGCGGCATTGAAGTTGGCCATGTCCTGAAACGAGGTGCCGCTGACGTTCACGATGACCGTGCTGGCGCCGTTCAGGTTGAAGTTGATGTTGCGGTAGCTCTCGAGCGCGGTGGTGGAGAGGGTGAAGACGGCGCGGCCGCTGCTGTCCGGCGCGGCGTTGAAGGCGGCGTTGTTGGGATCGGCCGCGTCGACCTGGCTGTTGGCCTGGAGGGCGGTGAGCTGGCCCGACAGGGCGCCGAGGGTGGCGCCGACCTGGGCGGGATCGAAGTTCCGCAGGCCGGTCTGGAGCGTGCCGCCGCCGTTCAGGTTGAAGGTGCCGTTGTTGGTGCCGCCGACCACGACGCCGCCGCCGTTGTTGACGTTGAAGGGGCCGGGCGCGGCGACGTTGTTGTGGACGTTCAGGGCGCCGAGTTCCGGCAGGCCGCCGGCGCCGCGCGGGTTGTTGTTGAAGGTGGCGCCGCCCGTGAGGTTGCCGCCGACGAGGAGGCGGCCTTCCACGTCCGAGTTGCTGGAAAAGTCGCCCAGAACGACGGCGTTGAATTTGGACAGGATTTCGGCGGCGGTGATCGGCGCCGCCGTGGCGGCCGGGATGACGGCCAGCAGCCCGGCGGCGAGGGCCAGGCCAGCGATGAGACGAAGCTTCATTCTGCTCTCCTGCCGCACGGTTCCGCGCCCGGTTCTCGCGCCCACGTCGGAGGGGAAGAGAGGGGAAAACGTTGCGAAAAGCAAAGCAATGTTTTGTGTTCTGATCGGAATTCCTGTTTTTTGGACAATTCCGGCGTGGCGGGTTGTGGCGGGGGCGGATCAGCCCGCCGGGGCCGGGGCGCCGCTGGGCTGCGCCGGGGGAAGGCGCCAGAGGAGGAAGAGCATGATGGCCATGGCCGGCAGGGCCGCCGCGGTGGTGAGCAGGAAGAAGCCGGTCCAGCCGAGCGACTCGGCCATCCAGCCGGAGGAGGCGCCCAGGGTGCGCAGCGGCACCGCCGCGAGCGAGGACAGCAGGGCGTATTGCGTGGCGGTGAAGGCGCGGCTGGTGAGGCCGGAGAGATAGGTGACGAAGGCGGCGTCGGCCAACCCGTCCGTGAAGTTCTCGATGCCGACCTGGAGCCAGAGCATGGGCATGTCGTGGCCGGCATTGGCCAGCGCCACGTACATGAGGTTGGAGAGCATCTGGCCGAGGCCGGTGATGACGAGCGCGCGGGCGGTGCCGAGGCGGGCGACGACGTAGCCGCCGGCCAGCGCGCCGCCCAGGGTGGCGAAGAGGCCGAAGACGGTGCCCACCGCCGCGACCTCGTCCCTGGAGAAGCCGAGGGAGCGGTAGAATGGGGTGGTCATGATGCCCGCCAGCGCCTCGCCGAGCTTGAAGAGCGCGATGAAGAGCAGGATGGCCAGCCAGTGCGGGCGGCGCATGAAGTCGGCGAAGGGGTGGACGACGGAAAGGCGGAGGCGCTCCCCCCAGGGGAGGGGGGCTGCGGCTTTCGTCGGCGCCTCGCGCGAGGCGAGGGTGGCGAGGACGCCGACGAGCAGCAGGGCGGCGGCATAGGCATAGGCACCGCCCCAGCCCAGGGCGCCGACCAGCCAGAGGGTGCCGCCGCCGCTGGCCAGAAGCGCCAGGCGGTAGCCCCAGACATAGCAGGCGAGGCCGTAGCCCTGGTTCTGTTCCTCCAGGATCTCGATGCGGTGCGCGTCCACCACGATGTCCTGGCTGGCGGACAGGAAGGCGACCAGGGCAGCGAGCGCCGCGGTGCCGAAGGGGCCGGTGGCGGGGTTGCTGAAGCCGGTGGCGAGGATCGCCAGGATCAGGAAGGGCTGGATCAGCAGAAGCCAGCCGCGGCGGCGGCCGAGGCGGGACAGGAAGGGGGGCGCCACCGTGTCCAGCGCGGGGGCCCAGAGGAACTTCAGGGAATAGGCGAGCCCGATCAGGGCGGTGAGGCCGATGTCGGTGAGGGACAGGCCGGATTCCGTGAACCACTGGCGCAGCACCTGCCCGGCCACCAGCGGCAGCGGGACGCCGGCGGAGAAGCCGAGCGCCAGGAGGATGGGGAAGCGGCGGTCGCGGAAGAGGTGCATGGCGGGGCGACCCTGCCATGGGGCGCGCGGGGGCGGGAGGGGCGTCCGCCCGCCCTGGCCGCTCAGCCCAGCAGCGGCTGTCCCCGGCCGGGGGAGACGGACTGCACGGCCCGGGCGACCTGCCGGGCGGCCAGGTGGTGGACCATGTGCCCGGCGCCGCGGACGATCTCCAGCGTGCTGCCGGGGATCTCGCCGTGCAGGCGCTCGGCGGCGCGCTTGAAGACCACCTTGTCGCCATCGCCGGCGATGATGGCCACCGGCATGGCGAGGTCCCCGTAGCTGTTCTCCAGGGCGCGGACGGCGGGGATCATCAGGGCGCCGTCCGCGTTGGTGGCGCGGATCTGGGAGGGGCGGAGGGAGATGGAGGGGGAGAACTCGTCGTCGAAGCGGGCGGGGACGGCGGCGGGGGAGAAGAAGGCCCGCTTGAGCAGCGGGATCGAGAGCCAGCCGAGGACGGGGGAGATCGTGTAGCGGAGAATGTCGCCCAGGACGGGGGCGGCGCCGATCGCGGCCATCCAGGCATCCGGGCGGAGGGTGGGGAAGTAGTAGCCGGACAGCAGCACCAGGCCGGCCGTGCCTTCCGGGTGCTGATGGGCGAAGGCGAGGGCGACAACGGCGCCAAAGGAGTGGCCGACGACCACCGGGCGCTCGATGCCGATCTGCACCAGGGCCTTGTGGATCAGCGCGGCCTGCTCCGCGGCCGTCCAGGGGCGGTTGCGGGGGCGGGTGCTGTGGCCGAAGCCCGGGCGGTCGAAGATGATGACGCGGTGGGTCTTGAGCAGCAGATCGGCGACGCCGCTGGTGTTGAAGTCGTCGCCGGTGACGATGTTGCCGTGGATCAGGAGGGCGGGCTGGCCTGTGCCGCGGTCGGTGTAGTGGAGACGGGTGCCGTCCACCTCGATGAAACGACCCTGGGGCGGATGGCGGCGTTCCGTCAGGCGGGCGAGGGCGTGGTTGGCGAGGGCGAGGGCACTGAGGGTGCCGAGCGTCCAGGCGAGGGTGCTGGCCGGGCGCGGGGCACGGCGTCGGCGGCGGAGCAGGTTCATTCGGGGCCCTTTCTGCGGAGGCGCGGGAGGGGCCGCCGGGCGGCCATTTGGGCCGAACGCCGCAGGGAGGGGGATGTTGCGGTGCCGGCCGGGGGAGCGCCGCGCCCCCCCGGAGCCGGTATCAGGTGCCGCGGCCGGTCTTTTCCTGGAGCGCGTCGATGCGGCGGGAGGCCTCGGCCTTGCTCAGCCCTTCCTCGAAGCCCTCGCCGGCCTCCTCGGACAAGGTCTTGAGGTAGGAGGCCTGGGCGCCGGTCATGGGCTGGTCGCCGGTGGTCCAGTCGGACGGGTCCTTGATGGTGTTGGAGCCGGGCTCGGGATCGGTCTTGGGGTTGTGCTCCTCGCCCTCATGGGCGTGGGCCTTGGTGTTGTTCTTGCTGATCGCGTGGTTGTCGCTGGTCTTGGCGGCCGGCTTGGTCATGCGGGCGTGCTCCTGTGTTTGGTGTTCTCCAAACGTTCGGGTGGGGTCGCGGTTGCCTCGGCAAAGGGGAGGGGCGACACGGGGAGCGGCAGGAAAGGGCGCGCGATGAAGGTGCGGATGGGGGAGATCACGGGGGGCGAGGCGCGGGCGCTTTATGCCCGCAAGCCCGTGGTGCTGCTGCCGCTGGGCAGCCACGAGGACCAGGGGCCGCACGCGCCGATGGGGGATTACCTGCTGGCGGAGGCGGTGGCGGAGCGGATCGCGCTGCGGGCCTCGGAGGCGGGGACGGAAACGGTGGTGGCACCGGTGCTGCCCTTCGGGAAGAGCGACTTCTTCGGCTCCATGCCCGGGGGGATCGCGCTGTCGCACCGCGCCTTCTCGCTTGTGCTGGAGGAGATGATCGGGGCGCTGCTGCGCCACGGGCTGGACCGGATCGTGCTGCTGAACGGGCACGGAGGGAACGCGCCGGTGATCCACGACGTGACGCAGGGCTTCATGCTGGCGGGACGGGGGGTGTTTCCCTGCTTCTATCTCTGGAAGGTGGCGGGAGCGCTGTTGCCGGAGGTGGTGGGGCCGGAGGTGGCGCGGCGCTCGGCCGGTCACGGGGCGGACCCGCTGGGCAGCATCGCCATGCACCTCTCGCCCGGGCGGATGCGGATGGACCTGCTGCCGGCACGGCCCTCGGCGCCCGGAACATGCCTGGGGCTGCCCTTCTCGGGCTGGGGGGCCGTTTCCTTCGGGGGGGCGGAGGTGAACGTGCCGGCGGAGTACGACGGCCCCTCGCCGGACGGGGTGGGGGCGGGCGACCCGCGGCTTTGCAGCGCCGGAACGGGGGCGGCGCTGGTGGAACGGCTGGTGGAGATCGGGGCGGGGTTCGTCCGGCATTACGCGGCGCAGGGCGGGTGACGGCGGTGGGCTTGTTCGGGCCTGGTGGCGCTTGTGGCCCCGGGGAGGGATGGAAGGAATCCCTCCTCTCCCCGGACCCCTCACCATCAGCTTCCTTCTCGGGGGGAATCCTTCGCAGGCTGTGCGCCGGGGTTCCGGGCACTGCCTTGAACGTCCGGAGCGGGACGAGCGCCGCGCGTCATCGCAGCTGGGCCAGCGATCCTGCCTTCGCGCGCTCGACCAGCGCCTCGGCGTCCCGTGGCAGCAGCAGGCGTTCCGCCACCGCGTCCTCCGCCGCGCGGCGCACCGCGGCAACATAGGCCGTGCCGTCCGCGTAGCGCTCCGCGACCGAGGGGCGCGGGTCGCCGGCGGACAGGCGGGCTTCCCGCGTCGCGGCGAAGGGTACGACCGCGCCCTGCAGGGGGTAGAGGGCGGCCGGGCCGAAACCCTGGGCCCGCGGGTTCCATCCCGTGTAGCTGGCGCGCGGCGCGGCAAGCTGCAGCGCGCGCAGGCCCGCGACCGCCATGCCGTCGCCGTCGAGGCGCGGCACGAAGACGGGGTAGCGGCCGATCTCGCGGGGCGGCATGGCGGACTGGTCCGAGAGGGCGGCGGCGGTGTGGATCGCGGCGTAGGGCAGGCCGGGGATCGGGGCGGGCATGGCCTGGGCCGCCGGCACCAGCGTGCCGTGGGCGCGCATGGGCACGCGGCTGGCGGGGGGCTCGCGGCCCTCGGCCAGCCAGGCTTCCATCGCGGCGAGGAGGGCGCGCATGGGCGGGCCGGCGTGCATGGGGTTCTTGGGCAGCGCCATGGCCTCGATCCGCCCGGCCGTTTCGCCGGGCTCGGCGAAGTGCGGCGTGCCGGCGATCATGTAGGCGCGCACGTCGGGCGGCAGGTCGATGTGGTGGCCGGCGGTGTCGGTCACGAGGAGCGAGGCGCGGGAGGCCCACCACTCGTGCTCGCTGTCGCTCTGCATGACGCGCGGGCAGGTGGAGGTGAGGCGGCAGCGCAGCATGAGCCCGTCGCGCCGGCCGGAAAGCGGGTCGTCCAGCACCGCGTAGGTGAAGGGAAAGGTGTCGGCCTGCCAGGCAGGGTCCTGGGGGTGGCGGGCGTTGCGGCCGGGCTGGCCGAAGCGGAGGTTGGTCGCCATGCGGCGCGCGCCCGCGACATGCGGCATCAGCCCGTCGAAGACGACCCGTCCGGCCGTGTCCTCGTTGAAGCCGAGATGGAGGAAGTCGCGCAGGAAGCGGCCGGACTGCGACACGCCGAAGCCGATGGCGCGGTGCACGGCCGGGCGCCCGTTGAAGGCCAGCGGGTTGGCCGCGGAGGTGTCGCGGCGAAGGAAGGCGACGATGTCGCGCACGGCGGCGAAGCCCATGCCCAGCACCGCCGGGTCGCGCGCGGTGTAGGTGACCTCGTAGAGCGCGCCGGCGTCGAAGCCCGCCTCCGGCCGCGAGACCTCGATCCGCTGCGCGTCCAGGGCGCGGGCGGACAGCCCGGGCGGCGACTGGCGCGGATCGGGCCAGGCCTGCCGCACCGTGACGGACAGGTTGGGCGGATCGGCGAGCGGCCAGGCGAGGGTCGCGGGCGCGGGGCTGCGCCGGTGGTCGAAGACGAACTCCTCCCGCACCGGGCCCGTCACGCCGCGCAGCACCGGGGCCGAGAGGGCGAGCTGCCCGGGCTGCGAGGGGATGTCCGCCTGCCAGCCCACCCAGACCACCGTGGTGCCGCGCCCGGCCAGGAAGCCGATGCCGGCATCCTCGGCCGTCCGCATGGTGTTCGCGCCGGGCTGGCGCGCGTCGTCGAAGAGCTGGGGGGCGAGCTTGCGGCCGCGGTTGGGCACGTCGAGCAGAAGGGTGCCGCTGCCGCGCGCCGGGTCCTCGGGGCGCAGGATGACGACGTCGGCGGTGGCCTCGACGCGCCCTTCGGCGTTGCGGGGTGCCTCGGCCAGGTCGGTGATGACCGCGTTGCGCGGGTCGGCGGGGTCGAGCGCGATCGTCGCGCGGCCGGTGACGCGGCGATAGGCGCCGGCCTCCCCGAAGCTGCGGCCGGCGAAGGCGGGCACGTCCTCCGTCACCTCGAAGCGCGTCACCTGCGCCGTTGCCGGTGTCGCGAGGGCGAGCATTCCCGCCAGGACGGCTGTTTGCCGCATGAACTGTTTCCTTGGTTTTGCTTGTGACCGGGAGGCGCTGGCCTCAGGCCTGGAGAAGCGCCTTGAGCGGGCGGATGTCGGAGAGGGTCTCGATCGCCATCACCGTGTCGATCAGCCGCCCGGCCTTCTCCGCCCCGAGCACGGGCGCGAGGAGGTCGCGGCCCTTCGCGACGACCTCCCCGCGGGTCATCGGGTTGGCGGTGGTGCCCCGCACCTCGCCCACGCGCTCGCGCAGCACGGTGCCGTCCGACAGCGCGACCTCGACCACGGCTTCGCGCCGGGGCAGCAGCGCCTCCAGCGCCGCGTCCGGAACGAGGCGGACCTTGGCGCGCTGGCGGAGCACGGCGGGGTCCCGCATGCGCGGCACGTCGTGCGCCGCCTCGAAGGAGGCGGTGCCGTCGAGCAGCATGACGGCCAGCATGTGCTGCACGCACACATCGGGCATGTCGCGGTTGTCCACCACGCGCGCCTGCTGCGTCGCGAGGCGCACCTCCACGGCGCGGACGTCATCGGCGGCGAAGGCGCGCTGGCGCCGCATCCGGTCCAGCGCGTCGAGCGGCGCCTGGATGGGCGAGCCGACCGTCCAGCGCTTGATGTTGGTCCGCACGATCTCGAAGCGCTGCCCGAGTTCCGCGACGAGTTCGGCCGGGTTCGCATCGGCGGAGTTGGCGAGGAGGAAGTTGTCGGCGCCGGAGAACACGTCCTCGATTCCCGTGCCGCCCGTCTGCACCATGAGCGCGGCGGTGACGCCGTTGCGGGCGGGCATGCCGCCGAAGACGAAGGCCTTCTCCACGTGGTCGGGGTCGCGCTGCCAGGAGGCGATGCCGGAGGCCTGCTGGGCCGCGTAGTCCAGCATCCAGCGCATCTGCTGCGCGGAAAGCCCGGCGGCCGCGCCGGCCGCCGCCGCCGCGCCGAAGGTGCCGGCGATGGCGTGCGTGCTGCGGTGGCTTTCCCCGCGGAAGCGCCAGGCGCCGAGCGCGAGGCTGACGCGCGGCCCGACGTCGTAGCCGAGCGTGACGGAGCGCAGGAAGCGGGCGCCGTCCAGGCCGAGCGCCTCGCCGATCGCCAGGGCCGCGGGCACGACGGAGCAGCCGGGATGGGAGGCGGAGGGGGCGTGGGAGTCGTCGGTCTCGTCGGAATGGGCGAGCATGCCGTTGGCGAGCGCCGCCTCGGCCGGCAGGCAGGTGGTGCCCGAGGCCGCGACGGTGCAGGGGCCGCTGCCGCCATGCGCCCTGGCGAAGCGCAGGGCCTGCTGCCCCGGCAGCAGCTTCGCCCCCGAGATCATGGCGGCAAAGGTGTCGAGGAGGTGGTGCTTGGCGCCTTCCACCACCCCGGGCGGCAGGGCCGCGCCGGTTGCCCCGGCCATGTAGGCGCTGAGCTCGGCCATGGCGGGGCCCGGGGCCTCCGCGGCCAGGGCCGGGCGGGAGGCGCGGGCGGACCAGGCGAGCGAGGCCGCGGCCGCGCCGAGAAGGGGGAGCCGCCGCCGCCGGACGGGTGGGCCGGCGGAGGGGGGCGTTTGCGCGTCGGACATTTCCACCACCTGCTTTGCGAGGCTTGGACGGGTGTGACGGCAGGACCATCCGGCCTTCCGGCGGGTCTTGGCAACCCACGGGGATCGTGGGGAGGTCCGGCCGGGCGGCTATTCGGATCGCTGATAGGTCGCGCGAAAGAACTGATGGGGCCGCGGGCCGGCGGCGCGCCTAGCTTGCGGCCGGTTCCGCGCCAGGCGGACGGGAGGACATGCGATGCACCGGCTCCAGGCCCCCAGGGGCCCGGCATACGACGCGGCTTTCTCGCGCCGTGCCGCGCTCGGCCTGCTCGGCGGGCTCGGGCTGCCCTTCGCCGCGCGGGCGGCCTTTCCGGACCATGACATCCGCCTTCTGGTGGGCTTCTCGCCCGGCGGGGCCGTGGACCTGGTGGCGCGGCTCGTGGCCGATGCCCTTCGCCCCATCCTCGGGCAGAACGTGGTGGTGGAGAACCGTTCGGGCGCCTCCGGGCTCATCGCGGCCGAGGCGGCCGCGAAGTCCCCGCCCGATGGGCACACGCTCTATGTCGCGGCGATGAGCGCCTTTGCCGTGCTGCCCCAGCTTCCCGGCCAGCCCATGCCGCTGAACATGGAGCGGGACCTGACGCCGGTGGCGAATGTCGCGGGCGTGCTCAACGCCCTGGTGGTCACGCCGCGCGCGCCCTTCCGCACGGTGCCGGAGCTGATCGCCTTCGCGAAGGCCAACCCCGACAAGCTGACCTATGCCTCCACCGGGAACGGCACGAGCCAGCACCTGGCGGGGGAGCTGTTCTCGCGGCTGGCGGGCGTCCGCATGACGCATGTGCCCTATCGCGGCGGGTCGAACGCGATCCTCGACATCACGGCCGGGCGCGTGGACATGATGTTCGGCAACTTCCCCGAGTTCATCGGGCAGATCCGGGATGGCGGGCTGCGGCTGCTCGCCTTCGGCAGCCGGCAGGCCTCGCCGCTCTTTCCCGGCACGCCGCTGGTCCACGACGCCGTGCCGGGCTTCGAGGTGACGAGCTGGATCGGCCTGGCGGGCCCCGCCGGGTTGCCCGACGCGGCGGCCGCGGCCTGGAACGCGGCCCTCGGCCGTGCCACCGCCTCGCCCGAGTTCCAGCGCCGCATCACGGAGAACGGGCTGGAGGTGCTCGGCCAGGATCAGGCCGCCTTCCGTGCGACCATCGTGGCCGACCGCCAGCGGTGGGGCGACGTGATCCGGAGCGCCGCCATTCGCGCGGAGTGACGGCGGCACGGGGTCGTGGGCGGGGCCGGCTGACGGGCGGCGATGCCGTGCCGGCCTTGCGGTTCCTCAGCGCCGGAGGGGATCGAGGCCGGTCGCGGCGACGGCCTCCGCCGCCTCGGGCGAGGCGAGAAAGGCGATGAGCTGGCGTGCCGCCCCGGGCTGGCGCGCCCGCCTGGCCAGCGCGGCGGAGGCGAGGGAGACGCGGCCGGTTTCGTCGGGGATGCGGATGATCTCGATGCCCGCGATCGGCAGCAGCTCCGACACCTGTTGCAGGCCGAGCGCCGCGTCGCCGCGCGCGACCACCGCGCCGATGCGGTCCGGGAACCAGCGCCGGGATTTCGGCAGCACCTGTTCGGCGATGCCGAGGCGGGGAAGCAGCTCGCGCTCGAAGAAGAGGCCCGAGCCGCTCGGCGAGTGGGCGATGCTGGGTGCGGCGAGGAGGGCAGAGCGGAGTGCGTCCGGCGTGGACATGTCCGGGCGGGGCGGAGGCGAGGCGGTGGCCCGTGCGCCGCTCGAAGGCCGGGGCGAGGCGGCGATAGGCCTCGGTGAAGGAGCCGGAGGAGAGGACGTGGATCTCCGCGCTTTCCGCCAGCGCCATCGGGACGAGGGGCGCCGCCAGGGCGCCGAGCAGGGAGCGGCGGGGCAGGGGGGTCATCGTGTCGTCTCCTCCGGGCCCCCTCGGACGGGAGGTGGCCGGAGGCTAGCGCGCGGGGCGGGGGGCGTCCTATCCGTTCTTCCAGGCGCTTCACCGGCCCGGGCATGGCGGCGCGATGGGGTGGCCTGCCCTGTCGGTGGATGGAAGATCCCGGCAGGATGGGACCATGGATCCCGGACAACTTCCCTTCGGCGGCGTCGTCGGCGCCTTCCTGCTCGCCTTCCCCGCGCTGTTCTCGATCGTCAACCCGATCGGGGCCGCGCTGATCTTCAGCCAGGTCATGGCGGACCGCACGCATGAGGAGCGGGCGCTGCTGGCGCGGCGGGTGGGCGCCTACTCGTTGATGGTGCTGCTGGTGTCGCTCTGGGCGGGCTCCTACGTGCTGAATTTCTTCGGCATCACGCTCGGCGCCCTCCGGGTTGCCGGCGGCCTCGTGGTGGCCATCCGGGCCTGGAGCCTGCTGACCGCGCCGGAGGTCCAGGAGGCCCGGAAGGAGCAGCAGGCGGCGCCCGCCAGCGACGCCGAGGACGCGGCCTTCTTTCCGCTCACCATGCCCTTCACCACCGGGCCCGGCACGATCTCGGTGGCGATCGCGCTCGCCTCGGCGCGGCCGGCGAGCGGGTTCGGGCTCTGGGCGTTCTTCGCCGGCATGACCGGCGCCGCGGTTCTGGTCGCGCTGAGCGTCTGGATCGCCTATCACTCGGCGGACCGGCTCATCGCGCTGCTGGGCGCCAGCGGCGCGCGCGTGGTCACGCGGCTGGCCGCTTTCCTGCTGCTCTGCGTCGGCGTGCAGATCCTGAGCAACGGCATCCAGGACCTGCTTGCGCCGCTTTTCCAGCACGCCGCCACGCCCGGTCGGTGACCGGAGCCTTCGGCCGCAGCGGAGGTTTCCTCGCGCTTCTCAGCCTGCGGCGAGTGCCTGGTCGAGGGTGTCCAGGAAGAGGTCGGCCTGTTCGGTGGAGAGGCAGAGGGGCGGGCGGATCTTCAGGATGTTGGCGGCCGGGCCGGAGGCGCTGATCAGGACGCCGCCTTCGCGGAGCGCGTTGACGGTGCGCGCGGTCTCGGCGGTGGCGGGTTCCTTCGTGGCGCGGTCGCGCACCAGCTCGGCGCCGATGGAGAGGCCGGCGCCGCGGATGTCGCCGAGGATGGCGTGTCGGGCGGCGAGCGCCCCGAGGCCGGCGAGGAGGTGGGCGCCGACGCGGGCGGCGTTGGCGGGCAGGGCCTCGTCGCGCAGCACGTCGAGCACGGCGAGGCCGGCGGCGGCGGAGACGGGGTTGCCGCCGAAGGTGTTGAAGTAGCGGGCCCGGCTGCCGAAGCGTTCCAGCAGTTCGGGGCGGATGGCGAGGCCGGCGAGCGGGTGGCCGTTGCCCATGGGCTTGCCCATGGTGACGATATCGGGCTCCGCGCCGTGGCGCTCGAAGCCCCACATGCGGCCGGTGCGGCCGAAGCCGGGCTGGACCTCGTCGGCGATGAAGAGGGCGCCGGCGGCGCGGGCGGCGGCGGCGGCCTCGGCCAGGAAGCCGGCGGGGTCGGGAAAGACGCCGTCGGAGGTGAACATGGTGTCCACCAGCAGGGCGCAGGGGCGGATGCCGTGGCGGGCGAGGCCGGCGAAGGCCCTGGTGATGTCGGCGGCGAAGCGGGCGGGCATGTCCGGGCCGCCGCGATAGGCATCGGGCGGGGAAACGGTGGCGACGTGGCGTCCGAGGGGAACGCCCTCGCCGAGGGAGGGGGAGAGTTCGGCGAGCGAGGCGGTGACGCCGTGATAGGCCAGCGAGGTGACGACGATGCCCTCGCCGCCCGTGTGGGCGCGTGCGATGCGCAGCGCGAGGTCGTTGGCCTCGGACCCCGTGCAGGTGAACATGACGTGGCCGAGCGCGGGCGGCAGGGTGGCGAGCAGGGCCTCGGCGTAGTCCAGCACGGTGTCGTGCAGGTAGCGGGTGTGGGTGTTGATGCGCGCCGCCTGCCTCGCGATCGCCTCCACCACGCGGGGATGGGCGTGGCCGAGGGAGGCGACGTTGTTGTAGCAGTCGAGGAAGCGCTTGCCATCCGCGTCGAAGAGCCAGGCGCCATCGCCGCGCACCAGGTGGACGGGGTGTTCGTAGAAGAGGCGGTAGGCCGGGCCGAGCAGGCGCTGGCGGCGCTCCACCATGGCGCGCTCGCGCGGGGACAGGGCGGGGGCGGCGGCGGGGTCGAAGGCGTTGATCATGGCCATGCCGCGGGGGGCTGTGTCGGGCATGGGGTTCATCCTTGCGTCAGGGCCGTCAGGGCGTTGGGCGGGAGAAGCGCCAGGGCCTGGAGGCCGGCGCGGGCGCGGGGCAGGTTGCGCTGGATATAGGGCGCGTTGTCCGGCTGGAGGCGGGCGCGCCAGCCGGTGATCAGCACCGTCATGGCCATGCGGGCCGCGATCATGGCGGGAAGAAGGGCCGCCTGTTCCTCCGGCAGGGGGAGAAGGGCGCGGAAGCCGGACAGGAAGGCGGCGGGGGCGGCCAGGAGGCTCTCGCCCTCTCCGAGGAGATAGGCGCAGGCCGTCGCGGCCTCCTGCAGCGGGGAGGCGCGGAGCATGTCGCCGAAGTCGATGATGCCCGAAAGGCGTGCGGGGTCGGCGGGGTCCACCAGCACGTTGTGGGGGTTCAGGTCGTTGTGGATGACCTGGGCGGGGAGGGAGGCGAGCAGGGGGGCGGCGCTTTCCTCGAAGCGGTCCAGCGCGGCGGCGGCGAGCGCGCGGAGCGGGGCGTCCGGCACGTCCGGCAGGAAGGCGCGCAGGCGGGGGGCCTCGCGCAGG
Organism: Muricoccus vinaceus; assembly: GCF_042433125.1. NCBI lineage: Bacteria > Pseudomonadati > Pseudomonadota > Alphaproteobacteria > Acetobacterales > Roseomonadaceae > Muricoccus > Muricoccus vinaceus. The sequence continues at coordinate 17,367 of NZ_JBHLVZ010000033.1, forward strand.
TCCCAGATCAGGCGGCGGGTGTCGGCGGGATGGGCGAAGCCTTCGAGCGCGCGGTCGAGGCGCGCGGTGAGGGTGCCGAGGTCGCGGGCACGGGCAAGGCCGGCGGCTTCCGTCATGGGCACGCCCGGCAGGAAGGTGACGACGCGCAGCAGGCAGGGGCGGCCATCGCGCGCGGGGTGGGGGAGGGCGGTGGCGCCCGCCCGGGTGCGGAGGACGTGCGGCACGGGGAGGGTGGGGTCGGCGGCCTGGAGGTGCAGCAGGGCGGCGGTCTGGAAATGGGTGACGGCGGGGGGCTCGTCGGGATGGGCGAGCTTCACCAGGAGGGGGGGCGCGTTGTCCCGGTCCAGGCGGAGGTTGCGGTCGCGCTCCCCGCCCAGGGGGTGCAGGGCGCCGGTGAGGCCCCACTGGGCGAACAGGGCGTCGCGCAGGGGCGGGATGTCGATGGCGGGCGGGGCGGCGAGGATGAGGGGGTCGCGCAAGGGGTCGTGCATCGGGTCGCGCGAGGAGTCGGGGGGCATGCGGAGGAGGGTAGCATGCCCCGGCGCGGGGTGGCCCAGGGGGGACCTCAGAGGCCCAGCGCGGCGCGGATCACCAGCGCGACGGCGCCGAGGGCCAGGATGCTGGCGGCCCAGAGGCCCACGAACCAGAGAAGGCGCTTCCCCCACACCGCCGCGGCGCGCTCGCTCTCAGTGGTAGCCGCTCTCATGCGTCACCTTTCCGCGGAACAGCCAGTACACGTAGCCCGTGTAGGCCAGGATGATCGGGATCAGCACGGCGGCGCCCACCAGCAGGAAGCCCTGCGAGGCCGGCGGGGCGGCGGCCTGCCAGATGTTGAAGGCGGGCGGCACGATCATCGGCCACATGGAGACGCCGAGCCCGACATAGGAGAGGGCGAAGAGGCCGAGGGCCAGCAGGAAGGGGCGGGCGTCCACCATGCCGCCATGGCCGGTGTCCTCCGCGAGGGCGTGAAAAAAGCGCCAGATCAGGAAGGCGACCAGCAGCGGCACCGGGGCGGCGAGGAGCAGGTTGGGGAAGGACAGCCAGCGCGCGGCGAAGGCGGGCTGGAGGAAGGGCATGATGGCGGAGACGAGCGCGATGGCGCCCACCGTGGCCAGCGCGAAGCGCCAGGCGAGGGTGGCCGCGCGGGTGTGGAGCGGGCCCTCGGTCTTCCAGAGCAGCCAGCAGGCGCCGAGCAGGGCGTATCCGGCCATGAGGGCGAGGCCGGTGAGGACGGAGAAGGGGGAAAGCCAGTCCCACCAGCCGCCGGCATAGGCGCGGCCTTCCACCTGGATGCCCTGCACGAAGGCGCCGAGCGCGATGCCCTGGGTGAAGGCGGCGAGCATGGAGCCCCAGGAGAAGGCGCGGTCCCACCAGAGCTGCTGGGTGTCGTTCTCGGCGCGGAAGCGCATCTCGAAGGCGACGCCGCGGAAGACGAGGGCCAGCAGCATCAGGATCAGCGGCATGTAGAGGGCGGGGAGCACCACGGCGTAGGCCAGCGGGAAGACCGCCAGCAGGCCGCCGCCGCCGAGCACGAGCCAAGTCTCGTTGCCGTCCCAGACGGGGGCGACGGTGTTCACGGCGACGTCGCGTTCCGCCTTTTCCTTCATGAAGGGAAAGAGGATGCCGATGCCGAGGTCGAAGCCGTCCATGCAGACGTAGAGGAAGACGGCCAGCGCGATCAGCACGGCCCAGATGAGCGGCAGCCAGAAGGCCCAGCCGGAAAGGTCGGTGGGGAGGTCCATGGCTGTTTACTCCGCCGGCTGGGGTGCGGCGGAGGCCGCGGGTGCAGCCGAGGCCGCGGGGCCGCGCTGCACGGAGGGGGCGGGGGTGATGCCGGCGCTGCGGATGGGCTGGCCCTGCGGGGGCGCGCCTTCCTGCGGGCGCGGCGTCTGCGAGAAGAGCTTGAAGAGGTACCAGATGCCCGCCCCGAAGACGACGAAGTAGACCACCACGAAGGCCGCGAGCGAGGTGGCGACGGCGGGCAGCGCGATGGGGGAGGCGCTGTCGGCCGTGCGGAGGTGGCCATAGACCGTGAAGGGCTGGCGGCCGGCCTCGGTGACGATCCAGCCGGCGGTGACGGCGAGGAGGCCGGCGGGGCCCATGGCGATGGCGGCGCGCAGCAGCCAGGGGGTGTCGTAGAGGCGGCCGCGAAGCCGCATGATGCCGCCGAGCGTGCCGAGGCCGATCATCAGGAAGCCGAGGCCGACCATGGTGCGGAAGGACCAGAAGACCAGCGGGATGTTGGTGGGCCACTGGTCGCGCGGGATGTCACGCAGGCCGCGCACCTCGCCGTTCCAGTCATGGGTGAGGTAGAGGCTGGCCAGGTTGGGGATGGCCACCTGCATGCGGGTTTCGCCGGCCTCGGCGTCGGGCAGGCCGAAGAGGATGGCGGGCGCGCCGCGCTCGGTGTGGAAGTGGCCTTCCATGGCCGCGAGCTTGGCGGGCTGGTGCTCGAAGGTGTTGCCGCCGTGCAGGTCGCCCAGCACGGCCTGGATGGGCGCCACGATCAGCAGCATCCACATGGCCATGGAGAACATCAGGCGGGCGCGGGGATTGGGGCCGGCCTCGCTGGATTCGGTGCCGCGGCGGGCTGCGGCGCTGCCCGGGGCGGAGATGGGATCGGGGGAGAGGACGTCGCCCGTGCGGGCGCCGGGCGTGCTCTCCATGCCCGTGTCGCGCACGGCGCGGTGGCCGCGGTGCTCGCGCAGCAGGTGCCAGGCGCCAACGGCGCCGACGATCAGCGCGGTGGTCAGGTAGGCGCCGGTGACGGTGTGGGCGAGGCGAAAGGGAAAGGAGGGGTTGAAGATGATGGCCCACCAGTCCTCGGGCACGAAGCGGCCGTCGGGCAGCAGCGTGTAGCCGGCCGGCGTGTGCAGCCAGGAATTGGCGGACAGGATCCAGAAGGCGGAGAAGAAGGTGCCGGTGGCGACGAGCGCGGTGGCCAGCATGTGCAGGCCCTTTCCCACGCGGTCGAGGCCGAAGAGCATGACGCCGAGGAAGCCGGCCTCCAGGAAGAAGGCGGTGAGCACCTCGTAGCCCATCAGCGGGCCGATCACCGGCCCGGCCTTGTCCGACAGCACGGACCAGTTGGTGCCGAACTGGTAGGACATGACGATGCCCGAGACGACGCCCATGGCGAAGGCCACCGCGAAGATCTTCAGCCAGTAGCGGAAGGTGTCGAGATAGACGGCCTTTCCTGTCCAGAGCCACAGCCCTTCCAGCACCGCCAGGTAGCTGGCCAGTCCGATGGTGAAGGCCGGGAACAGGAAGTGCCACACAACGGTGAAGGCGAACTGGAAGCGCGCGAGGTCGAGTGCGCTGGGCAGAAGGGCGTCGATCATGGGGGCCAGACTCTCCTGGGGGAGAGGTAGGCATGGGGCGCCGTTCCACCAAGCCATTTCGCTGCGCTGCAACCGGCCAGCGGCGGGGCCGCCGGATCAGCCGCCGGGCATGACCCGGCCGTGCTCGACCTCGAGGCGCAGCACGCCGACCACCGAGCGCAGATTGCCGGCGATGAGGTGGACCATGCCCTCCGGCACGGTGGTGGCGATCTCCACGCGCATCGCCTCGCCCTCGCGCGCGGCGCGGAAGCGGTCGGGCGTCACGTCGCGCTTGGCGAGCGGCTGGAGGAGGCGCGGGAGGAGGCCCGGGGAGGGTTCGGCGTGCAGCAGGTAGCGCACGGCGAGGTGGCGTTCCTCCACCTCCTCGGCGGCGAGGGCGGGCAGCAGGGCGCCGGGAACGGCATCGAACATGAGCGGGTGCTTTTCTTCCGAAGGGAGGGGCGGGGGCTGAGGCCCGGCCACCCGTCCGCGCGCGCGGGGCATCGCCCGCGTGCCGGTCAGGCGACCGGGCGGGTAATTCGGCGCATTCGGCGCCCGCGCGTGCTTCGGAAGAAGGACATGAGGGAAGACTATGGCGCCTGCCTGGAAAGGCAAGCGCCGCGGGGAGGTGCGAGGTGCGGGGCTGCCATGCGCGGCCGGTCAGGCCGCGTCGGCGGCCTCTTCCTCCAGATGGGTCTCGGGCGCCTTGCGCCAGGGGGAGTTGATCTGGATCCCCTCCTGGTCGAAGCGGGCCTGGATGCGGCGGTAGAGCTCGCGCGTGACGGGCCAGCGCTGGGACGGGTCGGTCTTCATGCGGGCGCGCATCACCACACCGGTTTCCAGCAGCTTGTCCACGCCCATCACGTCGATGTCGTCGCGGATCACGCTGGCCCAGCGGGGCTCGGCGCGGATCTCCGTGGAAATGCCCTTGAGCACCTTCGCCACGTGGTCGGTGTCCTCGCCATAGGCCAGCGAGATCTCCAGCACGGCGAAGGCGAAGTCGCGCGTCATGTTGGTGACGGAGGTGACGGTGCTGAAGGGGATGATGTGGAGCGAGCCGTCCACGGCGCGCAGCCGGATGGAGCGGATGGAGAGCTGTTCCACCACGCCGGTCATGGCGGCGATCTGCACGGTGTCGCCCACCGCGACGGCGTCCTCCAGCAGGAGGAACATGCCGGTGATGACGTCCTTGACCAGGGTCTGCGAGCCGAAGCCGATGGCGACGCCGACCACGCCGGCGCCGGCGATCAGCGGCGCCACGTTGACGCCGATCTCGCTCAGCACGTTCAGCGCGACGAAGATCATGATGATGATCAGCAGCGCCGTGCGGAGCATGGGCAGCAGGGTGCGGATACGGGCGGAGCGCGCGGCCTGGGTGTCGCGGGACAGCTTGGTCAGGCGGCGCTGGATGGCGGCGTTGGTCACCTCCCACACCGTGATGGCGGCCATCACGGTCAGGCCGATGGAAACGATGCTGCCGATCAGGCGCGCGCCGAGCTGGCCGCGGGCGAACCAGCCGAAGGCGTCGATGCCCCAGGTTTCCAGCAGGAACAGGGCGGCGATCACCACCACGATGCCGGACACCACGCCCTTGAGCACGGGCAGGTAGCGGTTGGCGCGCTGTTCCAGGCCGGGGTAGCGCTTGGCGAGGTCCGGCGTGATGCGGAAGCCGCGTTCCAGCAGGCGCCGGAAGCCGTAATCGGCCAGCTTGGCGATGCCGAGAACGGCGAGGGTGAGGGCGCTGGCGCGGAGCAGGCGGGGAAAGCCGTCGCGCACCTCCAGCGCCCAGACGCCCCAGAGGGCCAGGAGGTAGAGGATGGCGAGCACGTGCCAGATCTCGGCCAGGCGGTCCCGCAGGGCGCGGAACATGCGGCGCGAGCGGTCCGGGTGGTCGCCGGGCTTCAATTCGGGCGCGCGCAGGCGATCCGCCACGGCGTGGCGGTTCTGCATGACCACGATGATCAGGAACAGCGAGACGATCAGCAGCGAAAGGCGGGAAATCGCGTCGTAGACGGCCCAGGGCACGCCGAAGAGCAGGCCGGCCTCCGCCACCGCCCAGCCCACCACCAGCACGGCGACGATCCGGCGCAGCCAGACCGTGATGTAGGCGGCCGTCTCGTCCTGCAGGGGCACGAGGCGCAGGTGGGCGGAGTTGGGCGAGAACAGCATGCGCGACGTCAGCATCACGGCGCGGATGGCGATGTAGGCGTTGTTGGCCAGCAGCAGCACCAGCTCCGTCGTCGGCAGCGGCTGCACGGCGCGGATGAGGCCGTAGGAGATGATGGCGAAGGCGCCGATCGGCAGCAGGTCGAGCGCGAGGCGGGCCAGCACGTAGGGGATGCGGCGCAGCCAGGTCCAGACGTTCTCGCGCTCGGGCGCCAGGGCGTCCAGCCGGTCCCGCCAGCGGGCGAGGCCGCGCCAGACGATCCATTCGGCGAGCAGGCCCAGGCCGAAGAGGAGGGCGAGCTTCCAGGAGGCATCCACCACCCGGGCCTGGGTGACCGGGTCGCGCGCGACGCCGGAGGCCCAGGAGACGATGTTGGGCAGGTCCGTCACGGCCTGGATGCCGGAGACGATCTGGTCCGACAGCAGGGCGAGGCGCTGGGACGCGCCGGTGAGGAGCTGGGCCCCGAGGGTGTTGGGGGCGAGAAGGGCGGGCTCGGCCGGGGTCTCGGGGGCGGCTGGGCTTCCCGGCGCGGGGGCACCGGCGGCGGGTGCGGCCGGGGATGTGGCGGCGGAGGTGGCGCCGGACGTGGTGCCGGACGTGGTGCCGGACGTGGTGCCGGACGTGGTGCCGGACGCGGCCGGTGCCGGGGCGCCCGCGGGCGGGGCCGTGCGGGAGGCGGCGGACAGCGCTTCCAGGTTGCGGATCAGTTCGGCCCGCCGGGACTCGTCGCGCAGCACGCCAAGAAGGCGATCGGCCTCGGACACTGTTCCCCCGGAGGCGGCGGCAGGCGCCGTTCGGGCCGGTGCCTGAGCCAGGGCCGGCCCCGCGAGGAGCGGCAGCAGAAGGAGCGGCAGGAAGAGGAGGCGCATGGGTGGGTTGGACCCCACCGGGTCGGCCCAGGTCAAGTTTCGGAGGGTAGCCCGGCCCTACCCCGGCAGCGGGGCGAGGCCGGTCAGAGACCCTGGTCGCGGAGCCAGGCCGAGGCGGCCTCCACCAGGGCGTCCCCGGTGTCGGCGAAGGAATGGGCGGCCAGGCTGGGGGGGCGGGAATTGGGCAGCAGGACGAAGCGCGCCTCCGGCGGCAGGGCGCCCTCGGCACTTGCGGCGGCCAGGAGCATGTGGGGCTCGAAGGGCTGGATCACGGCATCGGCCGCGTCCCGCAGGATCAGGATGGGGCGGGGCACGCGGCGGATCCAGAAGGTGCCGTCCGCCGCGCTGACCGCGTCCGAGCGGTAGGTGAGGAAGTGCTGGGCGGTCACCGGCACGCGCTCCCCGGTGTAGTAGCCCATGGGCGAAGGCAGGCGTTCCGCCGGGCGGCCCTCCCGCAGCAGGGTGCGGGCGGCGGCGTTCAGGCGGCGGTAGGCGGCCTCGTCGGCCATGAGGATGGTGCGGGTCTTCCAGGGCAGGTTGGCGAAGGGGGCGAGCAGCATCACGCTGCGGATGTCGGGCGACCAGTCGGTTGCCGCGAGGAACTGCACCTGGATGTTGCCCAGGCTGTGGCCGGCCAGGACGATGCGGCGGAAGCCCAGGGCGCGGCCGGTCGCCACCGCCGCCTCGATGTCGCGGCGGATGTCGAAGAAGTTGTCGGTGTTGATGCGGTCGTTCTGCTGGCGGGTGGAGATGGAGAGCACGGCACGGCCGCCGGCGGACAGGCCCCGGCCGAGCGAATCCATGGGCGGGCGCAGCAAGTTGGAGCCGCTGCCGTGGACCGCGACCACCAGGGTGGTGTCCGCCGGCGCGGTGGCGCCCGGGGTCCAGAGGGCGGCGTCCACGCGGTTGTTGTCGATCGCGCGGAGGGACAGGAAGCGCAGCGCGGCGCCGGGGGCGGGCTGGAGGCCGTCGGGCAGGCCGGCGGGGCGGGGAGCCTCGTCAAAGCCGATGCTGGCGACCACGGTTTCGGCGCGGACGGGGAGCGGGGTCAGGAGGAGCGTCGCGAGGAGGGTGGCGAGGAGAGGGCTGCGGCGTCGCATGGCGGGTTCCCGGCATCGGGCCGGCGGGGGCCGGCCGCTCCGCCGGGCATCATCGGGTGGCGGGGCGGCGAAGGCGAGCGCTTCGTGGCGGAGCGGTTACCCGGCGACGCGGACGGCGCGGCTGCCGGTGTCGGCATACATGGCCTGGTCGCGTGCGATCGTTTCGGCTTCCACGCGCTTGGCTTCCCGGGCGCGGAGCTGGTTCAGCTCGGCGATCGCGGCCTCGCCTTCCCGGATGCGGGCGCGGGCACGGCGGCGGGCGGGGCCGCCGGAGGCCCAGGCGATGAAGGCGCCGAGCAGGAAGGCCAGCGCGGCCACCAGCAGCACGGCCATGGCGAGCGGGGCCTGCCAGGTGAGGTCGAAGGGCCAGAGGGCGACGTTGACGGGCTGCTGGTTCGACACCGCGAACAGGATCAGCACGAGCAGGAGCGGCGCGAGAAGCAGCCAGCGCAACATGGTGAAAACTCCCGAGGTGTTCAGTCGCGCGCCGCGGCGGTCCGGCGCGCTTGCTGCAGCGGGCCGCCGTTGACCCGTTCCCGCAGCTCCTTGCCTGGCTTGAAGTAGGGAACGGCCTTGCCGGACACCGCAACGGACTCGCCCGTGCGCGGGTTGCGGCCCGTCCGCGCGTCGCGCTTCTTGGCTGAGAAGGCACCGAAGCCGCGCAGCTCCACCCGGTCCCCGCGGGAAAGGGCCGCGGTGATCTCCTCGAAGATGGTGGCGACGATCAGCTCCACGTCCGGCTGGCGCAGGTGCGGGTTGGCGGCCGCAAGCGCCGCGATGAGTTCCGATTTCGTCATCGAGGGGTGGGTCGTCCGGTCGGCATCATCGGGGGCACGGGTCTCCCGGGCCCGACGCGGGCCCCTCAGCGCCCGGAAGGCTGCCAAAGCGCCCAGGCGCCGTCAACGCCAAGTCCTTCTGAAATCAGGCTTTTCACGCTCTGGCGCAGCATGGCCGCGAAGCCTGACCCGAAAGCCTCACCCAGGGTGCCGGCGAGGCTGGCCCCGAAGGCCCGTTCGCGCAGGTCGCGGGCGTGGAGGTCACGGAGCGGCAGGTCAGGGTCGATGCCATGGGCCTGGGCCAGGTGGGCCCGCGCCTCGGGCTCGCCGCCGATGGCGTCGACCAAGCCCTCGGCCAGGGCCTGGCGGCCGGTCATGATGCGGCCATCGGCCAGGGCGCGCACGCGTTCCTCCGGCATGCGGCGGCCTTCGGCGACCATGTGGACGAACTGGGCGTGGAGGTCCGCCACCACGGCGCGCAGCTCGGCGCGGCCTTCCTCGGTGAGCGGGCGGAAGGGGCTGGGCTGGTCCTTCAGGGGACCGGAGGCGATGGTTTCGGCGGAAACGCCGATCGAGCGCAGGGCATCGGAGACGTCGAAGGATTGCAGCAGCACGCCGATGGAGCCGGTGACGCTGCTTTCGCGGGCGAAGATGCGCTCGGCGGGCATGGCGATCATGTAGCCGGCCGAGGCGGCGGTGCCGCCGAACACCGCGACGACGGGCTTGCTCGCGCGGAAGCGGGCGAGGGCGGCATGCAGGGATTCGCCGCCCGAGACGGTGCCGCCCGGGCTGTTCACCACGAGAAGCAGGCCGCGCACGGCGGAGGACTTGGCCGCGCGGTCGATCGCCTCCAGCAGGGGCCGGTCCTCGGTGATGGTGCCGGACACGGTGAGGCGGACGAGGTGGGGGCCGCCCAGGGCGGCGAGCACCGGGGTTCCTTCGCGCGTGCCGGCGAAGGCGAGGGCGGCGCCGGCCAGGACCACCAGCACGGCAAGCGCGCGCCAGAGGCCGCGGCTGCGCTTCAGGCGCCGCCGGTCCAGCAGCAGGTCCGCTTCCAGCCCGGAGGAGGCGGGGAGGGGCTGCGCGGCGGGGGCTGGGGTTTCGGCCATGGGCGGGATATGCGCGAGGCGGCCTCGCCGCGCCAGGGGCGCTGGGGCCCGCCCGTGACCAGCAGGGGGCGGGACCGGATTATCACGTGACTGTGAGCGCGGGCGGGGCTAGGTTCGGCCGGAACCTTCCTGCCGCCGGGCGCCTGCCAGATGGGCCGGCGCGGTGGCGCCAACGGAACAGGCCCCAATGCCCCTGATCCCGATGCTGCCGGTCCTGGGCGCCCTCGCGCTGATCGCCGCGCTTGTTGCGCCCGGCTCCGCCATCGCGCAGCCGCAGCTCCGATCCCGGGCCGTGGCGAACACGGTGACGCCGCCTTCCACGGGGGATGCGACCTGCGACGACGCGGTGGCGGCCTGGCGGGCCTGCATCGCGGCCTCGCCCAAGCTGCCGGCGGACCGGGTGCAGGCGAACACGGAGGTGGACAGGTTCGTGCGCGACGTGTTCGACGCGCGGGGGGCGCACCGCGACGACCTGATCCGCGCCTGCGGTCCGACCGCCGCGGGCTACCGGCAGATGGCGGAGAACGGCACCTGCGCCAGCAACATCACGGGGGCGCGGGACGATCAGGCGACGCGGGCGGGGGCGCCGCCGGCCGCGGTGGCGGCGCAGCGGCGTGCGCAGCGCTGATGCGGGCCGCCCTGTTGGATGACAGCTCTCGACCCCAAGCGGTCATCCGCAAGGTCAGCTGACATGAGGAGGCGTTGTTCCCCAACAAAAAAGGGGAAGGGCCTGCGCCCTTCCCCTCGTCCGTGCCCTGGGGCCGGGAAAGCTCAGCGGCGCAGGCCGAGGCGCCCGATCAGGCTCTCGTAGCGCTGCTGGTTGTTGCGCTTCACGTAGTCCAGCAGGCCACGGCGCTGGCCGACGAGCACGAGCAGGCCGCGGCGGGAGTGGAAGTCCTTCGGATGGGCCTTCATGTGCTCGGTGAGCGAGGAGATGCGCTCGGAAAGCAGGGCGACCTGGACCTCGGGCGAGCCGGTGTCGCCGGGGGTGGTCGCGTATTCCTTGATGAGCGCCGTGCGGCGCTCGGGGGAGATCATCGACATCGGGATGTCCTAAGGTAGGGGGCTTCAGGATCCGCCGCGGGCGAGCCAGCGCTCGGGGCGGAGCAATCCGTCCCCAAGCCTGCACAATCCCATCAGGCGCTCCCCCACCAGCACGCGGACGAGGCCACCATCGGGCCGGGCCGCCTGAGGAACCCGGCCCATGAATTCCACCAGGGAGAGTTCCTGGCCGAACGAGAGACGGGCGGCTTCGGCTTCGGTGACGGCCAGGGCCGGGATGTCGTCCAGCGCGGTCGTCACCGGCAGCAGAAGCGCCGGGGAAGGGGGCGGGGTATCCCCCGTAACGATCAGGCTGTCCAGCGGAATCGCGTGCTCCTCGCGGAAGGGGCCGACCCGCAGGCGGCGGAGCGCCGCGATGTGGCCCACCGTGCCGGCGGCGCGGGCGAGGTCGCGCGCGAGGGAGCGCATGTAGACGCCCTTGCCGCTTTCGACGTGGAAGATGGCGGTGTCGTCGTCCACGCGCTCGACGAGATCGAAGCGGTCCACGCGGGCCGGGCGGGCGGCGAGTTCCACCACCTGGCCTTCCCGCGCGAGGTCGTAGGCGCGCTCGCCGCCGACCTTGATGGCGGAGTAGATGGGCGGGACCTGCATGATGTCGCCGCGGAAGGCGGGAAGGGCGGCCTCGATCTGCTCGTTCGTCGGGCGGTGGTCGGAGGTGGCGATGGTCTTGCCGTCGGCGTCGTCGGAATCGCGCTCGTCGCCCATCTTCAGGGTGAAGCGGTAGATCTTGGTGCTGTCCATGACATAGGGCACGGCCTTGGTGGCGGCGCCGAAGGCGATGGGCAGGATGCCGGTGGCCAGCGGATCGAGGGTGCCGCCGTGGCCGACCTTCTGGGCATCGAAGGCGCGCTTGAGCTTGGTGACCACGTCGGTGGAGCCCATGCCGGTGGGCTTGTCGATGATCAGCCAGCCGTCCAGCGGGCGGCCCTTGGGGATGCGGTTGCGGCCGCCCCGGCCCTTGGGGCCGCCCTTGTGCCCGCCCTTGTTGCCGCCGCCCCGGTGGTCGTTGTTGCGCTGGCCCTCGCTGCGCTGGCCGTTGTCCCTGGGGCCGCCTTCCTGGGCCGTGATCCCCGGGGCGCCGCCGAAGCCGCCGTCCTGTGCCGCATCCTGGCCCGCCATGCGCAACCTGCCTCCTGAACATCACCGGAGACCATCACCGGAGACCATGATCCGGATCGCGCGGGCGCGCGCCTCCGCTGCTTCCCCTGCCGGGGAGGGCGGCCCTCTAGCACCCGCGGCGGCGGGGCGCACGGGGGATGCGCGCGGGAGAGGGTTGCGCCGGGGCGGGGCCGGGGCTCTGCCCGCTTCCGCCCCGGGGGGTGATGCCGAAGGCCGCGCGGAAGGCGGCGCCGAAGGCGGGGGCGGAGGCGTAGCCCACCGCCGCCCCCGCGCGGGCGGGGGGGACGCCCTGGGCCAGGAGGGCGGCGGCCTCGGCCAGGCGGAGCGCCTGGCGCCAGGCGCCGAAGGACAGGCCGGTTTCCGCGCGGAACAGGCGGGACAGGCTGCGCGGGGAGGCGCCGATGCGGGCGGCCCAGTCCTCCAGGGAGAGGGGGGAGGCGGGATCGGCGCGCAGCGCCGCGGCGAGGCGGGCGAGGCGGGGCTCGCGCGGCTCCGGCACGCCGAAGGGCAGGGCCGGGGCGCGGCGGATCTCCTCGATCAGCAGGGCGGCGAGGTGGCCGCCGCGGCCGTGCTCGTCCCATTCCAGCGGTTCCTCGCAGGCGGCGAGGATGAGTTCGCGCAGGAGGGGCGAGGTGGCCATGACGGTGACGCCGGGCGGGCCGGCGCGGGCGGCGTCGTCGCGCAGGAACAGGGCGCGCATCTGGACCAGGCCCGCGATGGCGACGCTGTGGGGCTCGCCGGCCGGCACCCAGAGGGCGCGGCCGGGGGGGACGATGAAGCTGGCCGCGTCGGTCGCGACGCGCATGACGCCCCCGAGCGAGAAGAGGAGCTGCGCGCGGGCGTGGCTGTGGCGGCCGGTGAAGTCGCCATCCGGGTAGTCGCGCATGAAGGCCGAGAGCGGCCGGTCCACGGCGTCCTGCGGGAGGGGCAGGCGGGGGCTGGCGGCTTGGCCGGATCGCGACAGCATATGGCCGAACGTCTCCTTTGGGCCAGGATAGGGTGATGGCGAGGGAGAACGCCAATGCCCAAGGACCCGGCCGGCCGGCAGATCTGGTTCATCAACGCCGCGCACATCGTCTGCCACTACACGCTGCTGATCCTGGCCACGGCCGTGCTGGGCATGGTGCTGCATGACGGCGCCACCTTCGGGGCGGATTACGGGCCGGTGCTGGCGCTGGGGACGGGCATGTTCGTGCTCTACGGCGCGGGGTCGCTGCCGATGGGGTGGCTTGCGGAGAAGGTGGGGCGGCACGCGCTGATGGGCGCGTTCTTTCTGGGCGTCGGCGGGTCGCTGGTGCTGGCGGGGCTGGTGCCGGGCTGGCTGGTGTCCGGGCCCTGGGGGCTGGCGGCGGCGCTGGCGCTGGCCGGGCTGTTCAACGCGATCTACCACCCGATCGGCACGGCGATGCTGGTGGAGGCGGCGGGCGACCGGGTGGGCCGCGCCATGGGCAACAACGGGGTGTTCGGCAACATGGGCGTGTCCTTCGCGCCCGTGCTGACGGCGGTGCTGGTGGCGCAGGCGGGCTGGCGCTGGGCCTTCATCGTGCCGGGGGTGGCGGCCCTGGCCATGGGGGTGCTGTGGCTGCGGGAAACGCCCTACGACGCGCGGCTGCACGCCCGGAACAACCGGCCCTTCCCGGAGATCCCGCGGGCGGTGGTGCGGCAGGCGGTGGTGTCGCTGCTGCTGATGGCGGTGGCCTCGGGCTTCGTGTTCAACGCCTTCACGCTGCTGGTGCCCAAGCTGATGCAGGAGCGCATGGCGGGCAGCCCGGGGCTGCTGCCGCTGGTGGGGGCGCTGGCCTTCGTGGCGACGCTGTTCGGCGGGCTGACGCAGTTCACGGTGGGGCGGCTGATCGACCGCATGACGCTCAAGCGCGTGTTCATGCCGCTGGCGCTGGCGCTGGTGCCCGCGCTGCTGCTGCTCTCCTTTCTCCAGGGCTGGGTGGTGCTGCCGGTGGCGGCGGTGGCGGCGGCGGCGATCTTCGGGCAGGTGACGGTGAACGAGACCATGACCGCGCGCTACGTGGCGCCGCCGCTGCGGGCCAAGCTGTATTCGGTGCGCTTCTTCGTGGGCTTCCTGGGCGCCGCGGCGGCCTCGCCCGCGATCGGGTCGCTGCACGAGGCCTTCGGGAACCTCGGCGTGGTGATGGTGGTGCTGGCGGGCTTCGGCGCGATCACGCTGGCCTGCGCGCTGCTGTTTCCGGACCGGCCGGAGGAGTTGCGGCCGGAGCTGTGGGGGGTGCCGCAGGGGGGCGCCGCCGTGCCGGCGGAGTGATGCGCTGAAGGCACAGCCACGGCCAGCCATGCGCCGCCGGTGAGCCCGGATGCTTGGTTCCTGATCGCCCGTTCCGTATTCGGCGCCGGGGCGGCGATGAGGGATTGAGGCTTGCTGCATACTCCGACGGTGCTTGTTCTCAGCTTCGTCCTGGCCGCGACCTGTGGAGCGATCCTTCTCGGCCTCTGGGTGCAGGACCGGCGGCACAGGGCCATCGCGAGCTGGGGTGTCGGGCACCTGATCGGTGGGATGTCGCTGGTGCTGTCGGCGCTGCGGCCGGTGCTGCCGGGGGTGCTGGCCATCCAGGGTTCCAACGCCGTCCTGGCCGTCAGCTACGGGCTGATCTGGGCGGGCGCCCGGCAGTTCGGCGGCCGGTCCGCCTCGCCGGCCGTGATCGGCCTCGGCGCGATGGCCTGGCTGGCCGCCTGCCAGATTCCGGCCTTCTACGGGAATATCGGGGCACGCGTGCTGTTCATGAGCCTCGTGGCCACGGGCTACAACCTCGCGGCCGCCTGGGAATTCCGCCGGGGGCGGCGGGAGAACCCGGTCCGCTCGCACCCGCTCATCATCGGCGTGCTGCTGGCCAATGCCGCGGCCTACCTGCTGCGGATTCCGTTTCTCCTTCTTCAGCCGATCGCCGCCCCGGTGCAGGGCTTTCCCGGCACCCTCTGGTACGACGTGCTGATCATCCTCGGCACCGGGCTGGCGGTGAGCACCGCGCTGATGCTAGTGGCGCTGGTGCGCGAGCGCGAGGCGCAGGAGGCGGGGGCCGCGCTTCGCGCCGCACGGGACGCGGCGGACCGGGCCAATGCCGGCAAGACGCGCTTCCTGGCCCAGATGAGCCACGAGCTGCGGACGCCGCTGAACGGGGTGCTGGGGCTGGCGCAGGTTCTGGCCCAGGACCCGGCCCTGACCGGTGAGCAGCGCGACCGCGCCGCCATCCTGGAGGGCGCCGGGCACCATCTGAGCGCCCTGCTGAACAACGTGCTGGACCACTCGAGCATCGAGGCCGGGCGGCTGGAGATGGTGCCGGTTCCCACGCGGCTTTCCGCGCTGCTGGATGCCGTGGCGGGGCTGACCCGCGCCGCCGCCGACGCGAAGGGCGTGGCCCTGCGAATGGACGCGGCGGAGGACCTGCCGGCGGGCGTGCTCTGCGATCCGCTGCGGGTGCGCCAGATCCTGCACAACCTCCTGGGCAACGCGGTGAAGTTCACCCCGCCCGGCGGCAGCGTCACCCTTTCGGTCCGGTGGTCCGACGGGGGCGGGCTGGTGCTCGGCGTGACCGACGAGGGGCCGGGCGTGCCGGAGGAGATCCGCGGCCGGCTGTTCCAGGACTACACGCGCGGGGCGCGCGAGGCCGCGAAGGGGGAGGGCACGGGCCTTGGCCTGGCCATTTCCGCCGGGCTCGCCCAGGCGATGGGCGGCCTGATCCGCTTCAGCACGCCGCCCTGCGGGCGGGGAAGCCTGTTCGAGGCCTGGCTGCCCCTGGCGGAGGCCGCGCCGCCGCCGGACGCTCCGCTTGAGATCCCGCCCGAGGCGGCGCGACTGCGGGTGCTGGTGGTGGACGACTTGGCCGTGAACCGCCTGGTGATCCGCGCGATGCTGGAGGCGGCCGGGCACAGCGTGGCGGAGGCGCCCGACGGCGCCGCCGCCCTGGCACAGATCGCCATGGAACCGCCGCATGACGTGGTGCTGATGGATGTGCTGATGCCCGGCATGGACGGGCTGGAAACCACGCGCCGCATCCGCGCCCTGCCGGGCCCGGCCGCGGGCGTGCGGATCCTGGCCGTGTCCGCCAGCGCCCTGCCGGAGGAGGTGGCGGCCTGCCGGGCGGCGGGGATGGACGGCTTCCTGGACAAGCCGGTGGACCGCCGGAAGCTGCTTCTCTGCCTGGCGGAGGGCGGGCGGGCGGCGGCCTGAGGCGAGCGCGGGCCGCCGGGCTACCTGGCCTGCCGGGAGATCACGGCCAGGGCCGCCGAGCTGATCGAGAGCTGGCCGAGCACGCCCGCGAGGTCGCGGATCAGGCCCCAGGTTTCATAGGGCGAGGGATCCTGCGGCACGACCACGAGGCTGCCGGGCGGGATGGGCGGGCCGCCGGCCTGCCAGCTTCCGAGGCCGGCGGGCACCGTCTGGCCGTTGGGCAGCACCACGAAGGCGCGGGAGATGTCGGCGAAGCGCTGCTCCCCGCCCGCGCCGCGCACGTACTGGATGGCGCGCCACCCGGAGGAGAACTGGAGGCTGCCCGGGTTCAGCACGGCGCCGACCACCGTGACCTCGTTGGGGCGCTTGGGCACCACCAGCAGGTCGCCGGGTTCGAGCAGCACGTCGAGGTCGGGGCGGGAGGCGAGGACCACGGGGTTGGCTTCCACCACCATGCGGCCGGCGGCGCGGGCCTCGCGGAGCGTGCCGGCCAGGGCCTGGCCGGCGTTGATGGCGCCGCCGATGTCGAGGTTGCCGGCGCGGCTGCCGGCGACCGCCTGCCCGGCGGCGACCTGGATCAGGCTGGTTTCGAGTTCCCGCGCGGTGCGCTGGAAGCCCTCCTGCTGGCGGGCGCGCACGCTTTCGCGGGTGAACACGGCGCCGTAGGGATAGGCCTGGGCGGTGAGCCCGCCGGCGCGGGCGAGGAGTTCCGACAGGCGCTCGCCGCGGCGGATGTCGTAGGTGCCGGGGCGGAGGAACTCGCCCACCAGGGCGACGGGGCCGGTGTCGCGGTCCCCGAAGCCGCGTGGAACGCGCACGGCGTCGCGCGGGGACAGGCGGATGGCGGCGAAGTTGCGCGAGCGCAGGTCGAGCTGGACGCGCGACAGCGGGATGGCGCCCGCGCCCTCCAGCGGCTCGCGGGCGAATTCGACGGCGGACAGATCGGCGGTGTCGGCCGTGCCGCCGCCGGCGGCGAGCACGCTGTCGAGGCCGGTGTCCTCCAGGATGGGGTAGAGGCCGGGCAGGCGGACC
This sequence comes from Muricoccus vinaceus, assembly GCF_042433125.1. Taxonomy (NCBI): domain Bacteria; kingdom Pseudomonadati; phylum Pseudomonadota; class Alphaproteobacteria; order Acetobacterales; family Roseomonadaceae; genus Muricoccus; species Muricoccus vinaceus. Next base: position 34,116 of record NZ_JBHLVZ010000033.1, read on the forward strand.
TCGCCCGCCAGCAGCACGGACTGGTCCAGCAGGAAGGGGAGGAGGGTCGGGTAGTCGATGAAGAGCTGCGGGCAGCCGGTGGCGCCGAGGTCGGGAAAGCCGGCGCTGCGGGCATGGGCGAAGCGCAGCGGGCTGGAGCGGGCGGCCACGGCGAGCGCCGTGAGGGCCGGGCAGTCCGGCGCGGGCGCGGCGCCGGAAAGCTGCATGAGGGGTTGGGCACCGAACTGGGCACCAAACTGGGCACCGGTCTGGGTGGCGGCCTGGGCGTTGGCCGGGATGGTGCCGCCGGGCGCGCCAGCGAGGGGGGGTGTGGGTGCGAGCTCGCCCCGGAGCGCCCGCTGCACCGGGGGGGCCGCGAGCCAGAGCACGTCGGCCTGGGAGAGGAGGATGACCTCGTCGCCCTCCTGCAGGGGCAGCTCGGCCTGGCCCTGCATGACGCGGCCGAGGTCGAAGGCGATGAAGCGGCGGACGCGGGTGCGCGGATCCATGCGCCAGGCGATCCCCATGCGGACATAGGGGTCGGGGCGGATCACGCGGGGGTCGGACAGGAGGGCGCGCAGCCCGGCGCCGCGCGGGCCGACGCCGCGGGTGACGGGGGCGGCGACGTGGCCGACCAGGCGCAGGCCGCCCGCCGTGGCGTCCACCCCCGGGGAGGTCACCACGGCGTCGCCGCGGCGGAGGGTGGAGCGGGGGGAGAGTTCCGCCACCGCGCGGCGCCCGCCGGCATCGGTGCCGGTGGACAGGAAGCGGTTGCCGGCCGGGCGGAGGGTGCCGCCGGCCAGGGCGAGGAGGCTGAACAGGGGGGCGGCGTCGGTGCCGGCGGGAAGTTCGTAGATGGCGGGGCGGGTGACGTCCCCGCCGAGGGCCACCACGGCGCCGAGCGGGGGCACCACGACGCGTTCCCCTTCGCGCAGGGACAGGTCGGGCGTGCCGGGGACGCCCGCGATCGCGGCGTAGAGGTCCACGGTGCGGGCGCCGCCGGCCCCTTCCACCCGGATGGCGCGGAGGCTGCCGCTGCGGCGGATGCCGCCGGCGGCGCCGAGGGCGTCCAGCAGGGAGGCGAGGGCGGGAAGGGGGACCAGGCCGGGGCGCACGACCTCCCCCGCCACGAAGATGCCGATCTGGCGGGTCTGGCCCATGGAGACGAAGGCTTCGGAGCCGCCGAGCTCGCGGGCGACGCGGGTCTCGATGTCGGCGCGCAGGTCGCGCAGCGTGCGGCCGGCGGCGGGAAAGGGAGCGAGGTCGGGGAGGGCGATCATGCCGTCCCGCCCGACGCGCAGCGAGAGGGACTGGCGGGAGCGGCCGCGGATGGAGACCACCACCTCGTCGTCGCGGCCGAGGACGAAGCTGTCGGGCAGGGCGCCGACCACGGCCGGGGGGCCGCCGGGGAGGGGGGCGAGGTTGCGGAAGGTGTCGTAGCCGAACTGGCGCAGCGGGGGCTGCTGCTCGGGCAGGCGGGCGGCGAAGAAGGCTTCGGTGTTGGAGAGGGGCTCGGCGGCTTCGGGTCGGAAGGCGGGGGAACCCTGGGGAACGGAGGGGGGCGGGCTGTAGGCGGGGATGGGCTGTGGGGCGGGCGGCTGGGGGGCGGGGCTCCCGGCGCGGCCCCCGGCGGCGTCGAGGATGCGTTGCAGGATGTCCTGCTGGGCGACGCCGGAAAGGCTGGGCAGGGGCTGGCCGCCCGGCAGGGTGAGCGGCAGGGCCGAGGGAAGCGAGGGCGGCAGGAGGGGCTGGCCCCCGCCCGATCCTGGGCCAGGACCCTGGGAGAAGCCCTGGGCAAGGCTCTGGCCCCGGCCGGTGCCGGCGGGCGCGAGGGCGAGCAGCATGGCGGCGGCCAGGCGCCCTGCCTTCTCTGCCGTGCCGCGGATCGACACTTCATTCCTCCCGGGCTGTGCCGGTGCTGGCCGCGTGACGCACACGGGCGAACACGAACTCGTGATCGTGCTAACACGCCTGTCATGTCCTTCCAAGCGCCGCATGCCCTTCTGCGCCTCGATGCCGCGTTCCGGCTGGGGGTGGAGCCTTTGTGGTGGCTGGGCTGGCACCGGCTGCGGCGGGCGGCGGGGCTGCCGGGGCGGGCGCTGCGGCCGGGGGTGGCGGCCCGGGGGCCGTTCCTGCCGGAGGCCGCGCCCCCGCCGCCGGTGTTGCCGGCGGGGGCGCGGGACGGGGTGGGGGCGGCGCTGCGGGCGCTGGGGCCGGCGGTGTTCCACGGGCCTTTCGACCCGGGGGCAGGGGCGCTTGGCCTGGATCTTTTCGCACCGGGGGATGTGAGGCCGGTCTGGGAGGCGAACCGGCTGGGCTGGGTGCCGCTTCTGGCCATGGCGCACCGGCTGGAGCCCGGGGCGGGGCACCAGGCGCTGGCGGAAGCGCGGCTGGCGGAATGGGCCGCGGCGAATCCGCCATTTCTGGGGCCGAACTGGGCCTGCGGCCAGGAGGCGGCGCTGCGGGCGCTGCACCTGGCGCTCGCGCATGCGCTGCTGGGGGGAGGGCCGCCGGCCGCGGGGTTGGCGGCGCTGCTGCGCCAGCATGCCGCGCGGATCGGGGCGACGCGCGCCTATGCCCGCGCGCAGGACAACAACCACGGGATCAGCGAGCCGGCGGGGCTGCTGGCGATCGGCTGGGCCCTGGGGGATGCGCGGGCGGCGCGGCGGGCGGGGCGGGACCTCGCGCGGGCGGTGGCGCGGCTGGTGGCGCCGGACGGGGGCTTCGCGCAGGTTTCGACCGGGTACCACCGGCTGCTGCTGGACGTGCTGTCGGTGGTGGAGTGGCTGCGGCGGCGGCACGGGGCCGGGCCGCTGCCGGCGCCCTTCGGGGCGCGGGCGGAGGCGGCCGCGCGGTGGCTGGCGCGGGTGGTGGAGCCGGACACGGGCGGCACGCCGCGGCTGGGGCACCAGGACGGCTCGGCCTTCGCGGATCTTTCCCTGTGCGGGCCAGGGGATGCGCGGGGCAGCGCGGAGCGGGCGCTGCGGCTGTTCGGCGGGGCCTCGATGGGGTGGGAGGATGCGGGCTGCGCCTGGCTGGGGCTGCCGCCGGGTTCCGTCCGCGGCGGCGAGGGGGCCTGGGTTGCGGCGGGCACGCGGGGCTGGCGGATGGGCGGGACGCGCGGCCTGCTGCGGGTGGGGCCGCTGCGCTTCCGGCCGGGCCAGGCGGACCTGCTGCACTTCGATCTGTGGCTGGGGGCGGAGAACCTGCTGCGGGACAGCGGCACCGGTTCCTACAACCCGGGGGTGGGGCGGGACTGGTGGGGGCCGCACTTCGCCTCGGCGGCGGCGCACAACCTGGTGGTGTTCGACGACGCCGAGCCGATGCCGCGTGCCGGGCGGTTCCTGCTGGCGCGCTGGTTGGCCGCCGAACCGCTTCCCGATGGTGGGGTGGTGCGGGATGCGCGGGGGAACCGGCATGCGCGCCGGGTGGTGCCGGGGGTGGGGGCATGGCGGGTGGAGGACCGGGTGAGCGGGCCGTTCCGGCACCTCGCGCTGCGCTGGCATCTGGCGCGGGGAGAATGGCACCTGACGGCGGCGGGGGCGCGGCGGGGCGCGGTGGAGCTGGTTCTCTCGGCGGATGCCCCGCTGGCGCTGTCCCTGGAGGAGGGGTGGGAGAGCGCGGCCTATGGGGAGGTGCGGCGGGCGCCGGTGCTGGTGGCGCGGGCGCGGGCGCCGGTTTCGGCGGTGCTGACGGAAATCCGGTTCGGAAGCGGTTGCATTGAGGCGGGGGATGCACCCAAGATCGTTTCGATTCATCAGTGATCGGCGATGCCGCTCGAACTTCTCCTGCTCGGCCTCTGGAGGCTTCGGCGCCAGATCGCCGCGTCCGCCCTGGCGCTGCTGCTGCTCGGCGCGGCGGCGGTGACGCTGTGGCCGCGGCAATACGTGGCCGAGGCGGTGGTGGCGCCGGCGGAAACCACGGGGCTCGCGGCCTCCACCCTGATCCAGGGCGGGCTGGTGATGCCGGGGGGGCTGCTCGACACGCGGGCGGGGGGGAACTTCGCCATCTATCTCGCCAGCATCCGCAGCCCGGAGGCGGTGGCGATGCTGGCGCGGGACACGACGATCCTCGCGGACCTGACGGAGATGAAGCGGAACGGAGTGACCGGGCGGCTGCGGGCGCTGGCGGGGTTTCCGCCATCGCCCGCCGACCTCGATGACGTGGACCGCTGGCTGGACCGGAACCTCGGGGTGACGCAGTCGCTGGCCACGGTGACCACGGCGCTGTCCATCCCCCATCCGGACCGGGGGACGGCGCTCGATGTTCTGTCGCGGCTTCACGCCTTCGGGGAGCGGCAGGTGCGGGCCAGCCTCCACGACCTCGCGCGGCGGCGGGTGGCGGCGCTGGAGGCGCGGCTGGCGACGGAGCGCGACATCTACCTGCGCACGCCGATCTACGAACTGCTGGCGCAGCACCAGCGCGCCGGGGTGATCGCGCTGGCGGACGACATCGTGGCGGCGCGGCTGGTTTCGGCGCCGAGCGTGGGGATCTGGCCGGCGCTGCCGAACCGGCCGCTGCTGCTGGTGCTTCTGGCCGTGACGGTGCCGCTGGCCTGCCTGCTGTTGGCGGCCTGCCGGGTGCTGCTGTTCGGCGTGCCGCCGGAGCGGGCGCGGCGGGCTTCGGCACGGCTTCCGCTGGCGGCGCTGGCCCGCAAGGGGGATGAGTGAGGGGGATGGGGCGCCGCAGCGTTGCCGGGCTGGCGGCCCTGGCCGGCGTTCCGGCGGCCGGGATGCAGTTCGCGGGGGCGCTGAAATCGGCGCCGGCGCTGGCGAACCTGCCCTTCGACCTCACGCTTCTCTGCGCGGCGGCACTGGCGCCGGGGCTGCCGCTGCTGCTGGCCGGGGCGCGCTGGCGGGTTCTGCCCGTGCTGGCGGTGCCGCTGGGCTGCTGCGGGCTCCTGTGGCTGTGGCTGGTGGTGGCGGCGCTCTGGAGTCCATCGCGCGAGGTGATGGCGGCCAAGCTGCCGGAGGTTGTGCTGGTGGCGCCCGCGATGCTGCTGGCCGGGCTGGTGGTGGGGGCGGACGGGGGCGCGCGGCGGGTTCTGTCGGGGGCCGTGCTGGTGCTGGGGCCCTTTGTCGCGGGCTCGATCGCCTGGGGGATGCTGCATGGCGAGGTGGTGCTGGGCGGCGCCGTGGGGGCCAATCCGGACTTGGTGCGGGTGCAGTACCAGTTGGCGGGACTGGCGATCGCCAGCGCGGCCGGGCTTTCGGCCCTGCGCGTGGTCGAGTCGCGCGGGGTGTGGCGGCTGTTCTGGGCGGGGCTGACGGGCGCCCTGGCGGTGGCGGGGCTGCTGCCCGGCGGGCGGGCGGGGCTGCTGGCACTGGGACTGGCGGTGGCGGTGGCGCCGGCCGCGCATCTGTGGTCGGCCGGGCGGGCGCGGGCGGCGTTGGGCTGGGTGGGGCTGGCGGCGGGGGCGGTGCTGCTGGGGCTGGCGGTGCTGCTGGCCGATCCCGCGCGGGCGGAGGGGCTGCGGACGCTGGAGCGCTTCACCGGGGAAGGGCTGGCGGCCTCGGCGCGGCCGGTGCTCTGGGCGGAGGCGCTGCGCTGGGCCGGGGAGACGCTGCCATGGGGACTGGGGACGGGGGGCTTCACGCTGGCGGCCGGCAACGGGGAGCGGCGGGGGCTTTATCCGCACAACCACGCGCTGGAGGCGCTGTCCGAGGGCGGGCTGCCCGGGATCCTGCTGTGGCTGGGGGCCTTCGGGGGCGGGGTGGCGCTGCTGGCGGGGCGGCTGCGGGGGCTGCCCGCGGGGGCCGCGGGGCGGCTGGTGGCGCTGGTTCTGCCGGTGGCGCTGGGCGCCATGGTCTCGACCGACATGGGGAACCGGATGGTGTGGTTCGCTCTCGGCCTCGCCTTCTCCGCGGGGGTGGAGGCGGTGCCGCGGGGCGGCTTTCCCGATGGGCGGGAGGTGGTTCCTGCCTGAGGGGTTCTATGCCCGGCGCGGCAAGCGCTGGCTGGATGCGGGGGCATCGGCGGCGCTGCTGATCTGCCTGAGCCCGGTGCTGGTGGCCGTGGCGGCGGCGGTGCGGCTGGCGCTGGGGCCCGGGGTGCTGTTCCGGCAGGAGCGGGCGGGGCGCGGGGGCGTGCCCTTCACCCTGCTGAAGTTCCGCTCCATGCGCGCGCGGCGCTTCGAGGGGGAGGAGGATGCTGCGCGGCTGGGCGGCTTCGGGCGGGCGCTGCGGGCCTCGGCGCTGGACGAGGTGCCGCAACTGGTGAACGTGCTGCGCGGGGAGATGAGCCTGGTGGGGCCGCGGCCGCTGCCGGTGGCCTACCTGGCCCGCTACACGCCGCGCGAGGCCGGGCGGCTGCGGGTGCGGCCGGGGTTGGCGGGGGCGGCGCAGGCGCGGGGGCGGAACGCCGTGCCCTGGCCGGAGCGGCTGGAATGGGACGCGCGCTATGCCGCGGGGGTGACGCTGCGGGGCGACGCGCTGGCGGCACTGGGGACGCTGAGGGTGCTGCTTTCGGGCCGCGGGGTGGCGGCGCCTGGCCATGCGACCATGCCGGAGCTGCCGGCCCCACCGGCGCGGCCGGCAATGCGACATCCGGCGGGGGATCCCTTGGAACCACCCGTGGGAGGCGCCGTGGCCGCGGGAGTGGCGGAGGCGGCCGGCGGTGGCCGGACAGGGTGAGGCGGGTGGTGGGGCAGGCAACGGTGATGTTGTGTGAGCACAAGGCCGAACGTTTTTTTACTTGCGGTTGCGGAATGACTTGCATGCTCGCCTGCCTGGTGGTCAAGGTTCCCATCACCCAGCCGTGAGGGGCGGAGATGACGCTGCGCCTGCTTCCAGCCATCGAGCACCCGGTGCCCGCCTCGGCGGTGCCGGTTTCCGCCCTGCCCAACGTCATCCCCTTTCCCCGCCTGGTGAGCGGGGGGGATGCGGATGGCCCCGTTCTTCTTTCGCCGCCGGAGCTTGCGGGCGGCGAGATGGAGTCGGTGGAGGAAACGCTGCGCAGCGGCTGGATCGCCCCGGCCGGGCCGGTTCCGCGCGCCTTCGAGGCGGCGCTGGGGCAGGCGGCGGGATTCGGGCAGGTGCTGGCCACGTCCTCGGGCACGGCGGCGCTGCACCTGGCCTATCGCGTGCTGGGGATCGGGCCGGGCGACGAGGTCTGGGCGCCGACCCTGACCTTTGTGGCCACGGTGGCGCCGGCCATCCAGATGGGTGCGCGCGTGACCTTTCTGGACGTGTCGCCGGAAACCTGGACGCTGGACCCGGAGCTGCTGCGCGAGGCCCTGGCGCAGGCGGGGCGGGAGGGGCGGCTGCCGCGGGTGGTGGTGCCGGTGGACCTTTACGGGCAGTGCGCGGAGCTGGAAGCGATCGTGGCGGCCTGCGACCGCTGGGGCGTGCCGGTGCTGAGCGATTCCGCCGAGAGCCTGGGCGCCACCGGGCGCGGGCACGGCCCGGGCGGCGCCTTGCGGGCGGGGCAGGGGGCGCGGCTGGCCTGCTTTTCCTTCAACGGCAACAAGATCATCACGGCGGGCGGCGGGGGCGCGCTGGTGTCGGAGGATGCGGCGCTGATCGCCGCCGCCCGGCACCTGAGCACCCAGGCCAAGGAGGCCGCGCCGCACTACCAGCACGAGACCACCGGCTATTCCTACGGCATGTCCTCGGTGCTGGCGGCGGTGGGGCTGGCGCAGCTGCGCGTGCTGGACGCGCGGGTGGGGGCCAGGCGGGCGGTTTTCGCGCGCTATGTCGCGGGGCTGGGGGAGTTGCCGGGCGTGTCCTTCATGCCGGAGCCGGCCTGGGGGCGCTCGTCCCGCTGGCTGAGCGTGGCGTTGTTCGACCCCGCCCGCTTCGGCGCGGACCGCGAGGTGGTGCGGCGGGCGCTGGAGGCGGCGAAGATCGAGAGCCGGCCGGTGTGGAAGCCGCTGCACCTGCAGCCGGCCTTCCGGCAATCACGGGCGATCGGCGGCGCGGTGGCGACGGGGCTGTTCGAGCGCGGGCTGTGCCTGCCGTCCGGTGCCATGGCGGCGGGGGCGCAGGCGCGGGTGATCGACACGATCTGCGGGCTGGCCCGGTGCTGAGGCCCGCTGCAAGGCCCTTTGCCGGAGCACCCGCGCGGATGGCCACGGCCTGAGACGGGGGGCGATTCCGCTGCGCCTTCTTTATCTTCACCAGCACTACTCGGGGCCGGGCGGGGCAACGGCGACGCGCGCCCATGCCATGGCCTGCGCCATGGCGGCGCGCGGGCACGCGGTGACGCTGGCCTGCGGCCGCTACGAGGGGGCGGTGACGGGGCTGGACGGGCCGTTCCGGCGCGGCGCGCGGGCGGGGCGCGTGGCGGGGTTCCGCGTGGTGGAGTTCGACATTCCCTGCGGCAACAGCCAGGGGCTGGCGGCGCGGACGCGGGCTTTCCTGCACTACGCCGGGCGGGCGGCGGGGCTGGCGCTGCGGGAGGAGTTCGACCTGGTTCTCGCTTCCTCCACGCCGCTGACGGTGGCGCTGCCGGCGCTGGCGGCGCGGCGGCTGAGGAGGGTGCCCTTCGTGTTCGAGATCCGCGATCCCTGGCCGGAGCTGCCGCGGGCGCTTTCGGAGGCGGCGCTGCCGGGCGGGGTGCCGGGGCCGGTTCTGGCGGGAATGGACGTGCTGGCGACGGCGGCCTGCCGGGGGGCGGCCGCGGTGATCGGGCTGACCGAGGGCATGGCCGGGACGGCGCGGGCGCGGGGGGCGGCGCGGGTGCACGTGGTGCCCAATGGCTGCGACCTGGACCTGTTCGGGCCCCAGGTGGCGCCCTGGCGGCCGCCCGAGGCAGGGTCGGGCGAGGTGCTGGCGGTCTATGCCGGGGCGCATGGGCGGGCCAACGGTTTGGACGCGGCGATGGAGGCCGCGACCATTCTGCGCAATTCGGGCGAGCGGCGCCTGCGGCTGGTGCTGGTGGGCGAGGGAAGCGAGAAGGCGCGGCTTGTGGCCGAGGCGGCGCGGCGGGACCTGCGGAACCTGGTCTTCCTGGACCCGCTCCCCAAGACGCGGCTGGCGGGGCTGCTTGCCGCGTCGGGCATCGGGCTGCACCTGCTCGCGCCGGTGCCGGCCTTCGCGGAATGGACGGCGCCGAACAAGCTGATGGACGCGCTGGCGGCGGGGCTGGCCGTGGTGACCAACGTGCCCGGCCGGGCGGCGCGGCTGCTGGAGGCGGGGGCGGAGGGGCCGGCCTGCGGCATCGCGGTGCCGCCCGGGGATGCGCCGGCGCTGGCCGAGGCGCTGGCGGGACTCGCGGCCGCACCGGTCCGGCGGGCGTCGATGGGGCTGGCGGCACGGGGGCGGGCGGTGCGGTTGTGGGACCGGCGGCTGCACGCGGCGCGGTTCTGCGGGATCCTGGAAGCGGCGGCGGGGGAGGCCGCGCTTTCGCGGGCGGCGTGAGGCGGAGCCTCGTCCTCCGCGGCGCGCGGGCACCCGGCCCGGGCCTTTGAAGCGTGTTGCAGGAATGGGGGCCGGGGGTTGTTCCCCCGGGGCGTGGGGCGATGCTTCCTGAGATTCACCTGGTTGCCGCGGCACGGCCGAACCTTCCGAAGCTGGCGGCGCTGTTGCACGCCCTGGCGGAGGCGCCGCCCTTCTGCACGCCGGTGGTGGTGCACACCGGCCAGCACCACGACGCCGCCATGTTCGGGGGGCATCTGGCGGATCTCGGGCTCGGGGCGCCGGATGTGTCGCTCGGCGTGTCGGGGGGCGGGCATGCCGGGCTGACGGGGCGGACGATGATGGCCTGCGCGGCGCTGTGGGAGGCGCGGCGGCCGGCCCTGGTGGTGGTGGCGGGCGACGTGGACGGGACGCTGGCGGCGGCGCTGGCGGCGCGCAAGCTGGGCATTCCGGTGGCGCATCTGGAGGCGGGGCTGCGCTGCGGCGACCACGACATGCCCGAGGAGATCAACCGGCGGGCGGTGGATGCCGTGAGCACGCTGCTCTGGGCGCCGGACGAGGCCACGGCGGCGCGGCTGCTGGCCGAGGGGCACGGGCCCGGCGCGGTGCGGGCGGTGGGCAACGCGATGATCGACAGCGTCAGGCGGGCGCTGCCGGCCGCGCGGGGCCGGGCGTTGCCGGAGGGGCTGGCGCCCGGAGGATACGGGGCGCTGACGCTGCACCGGCCTGCCAACGTGGACAGCCCGGCCGCGCTGGGCGCCCTCCTGGAGGCCGTGGGCCGGGCGGCGCGGCATCTGCCGCTGGCCTGGCCGATGCACCCGCGCACGGCGGGACGCCTTTCGGAATTCGGCCTCTCCGTGCCAGAAGGGGTGATGCGCCTGCCGCCGCTCGGATACCTCGATTTTCTGGGATTGCTCGCCTGCGCGCGGCTGGTCGCGACCGACAGCGGCGGCGTGCAGGAGGAGGCCTGGGCGCTGGACCTGCCCTGCCTGACGCTGCGGCCCTCCACCGAGCGGCCGGTGACGCTGGAGGCGGGAAGCAACCGGCTGGTCCCGGTGGCGGGGTTGGAGGCGGCGGTGGCGGCGGTGCTGGCGGGCGATGCGCCACAGGCGCGGCCGATCCCCTTGTGGGACGGGAAAGCGGGGACGCGCATGGTGGCGCATCTGAGGGAGCGCCTTGGCGCCGGAGGCGCCGCGGATGCTTCGCATGCCTGGGCATCGGCGCAACAGGGGTGTGCGGCATGAGCGGCACGCGAAGCGGCCTGGGCACGCGGGGCGCGGTGCCTGGCGCCGGCGCCGGCGGGGTGGCGCCGGTGAAGGGGCCGTCGGGGCGTGACCTGGCGGCGGACGGGATTCGCCCGGCGGGGTCCTCGCCCGCGGAAGAGGCGCCTCTGGTGCTGATGCTGTCCGCGGCGCATCCGCCGGCGGACCTGCGGATCGTCGCCAAGGAGGGTGCCGCGCTGGCCGCGGCGGGGTGGCGTGTGACGCACCTGGCGCCGGCGCCGGCGCGGGGCGCGAGGGACGTGCCGCCGAGCATGGCGGGGGTGACGATCACGACCTATCCGCGGCCCTCGGGCTGGTTGGGGCGGTTGCGGGCGGCGCGGGCGCTGGCGGCGCGGGCGGCACGGCTGAGGCCGGACGTGATCCACGCGCACGAGCCGGACAGCTGGTACGCGGCCATCCTGGCGGCGCGCCGCTGCGGGGCGGCGGTGGTGCTGGACGTGCACGAACACTACCCCTCCCGCCTGGACGGACGGCTGCCTCGGCTGTTCCGCGGGCTGGGGCGGCGCGCCGTGCGGGCGGCCTGCCGCTGGATGGCGGCGCGGGCCGATGCGGTGGTGGTGGCCAAGGACGGGCTGGACGACGCCTTTCCCGGCGTGGACATCGTGCCCGTGCGGAACTACGCGGCCGCCGTGCCGGTGCAACCGCGCGCGCATGGCGACGGGCCGCTGACCCTGGTGCACCTGGGCGCGCTGACGCGCGAGCGCGGCGCGCTGGAGATGCTGCGGGCGCTGGCGCACTGCCCGGAGGGAACGCGGCTTTCCCTGGTGGGGCGCTTCACGGATTCCTCCGAGGCGGAGTTCGTGGCGGAGGCACGCCGGCTGCGCGTGGACGGGGTGGTGGAGCGGCACGGCTGGATGGCGCACGGGGCGGCGCTGGCCCTGGCGGCGGAGGCCGATATCGGGCTGGTGCTGTTCCAGCCCGGGCACGAGAACCACCGCCTGGCGCTGCCGCACAAGCTGTTCGACTGCATGCTGGCCGGCCTTCCCGTGATTGCGCCCGGCTTCGCCGAGGAGGTGGCGGAGGTGGTGCGCCGGACCGGCTGCGGGGTGCTGGTGGACACCGCCGATCCCGCCGCGGTGGCCGAGGCGGTGCGCGCCCTGGCCGACCCGGCGTTGCGCGCGGAGATGGGCGCGGCGGGGCGGGCGGCGGCGCTCGGGCGCTATGGCTGGGCGGGCGAGGCGGAGCGGCTGATTGGGCTGTACCGGGAGCTGGCACCGCTTCCCGCAGGGTGCGGCGCGGTTCCGGAGCGGCCGGCCGTGCCCGCGCTTCCGCCGGTGCCGGTGCCGGTGCCGGTGCCGGTGCCGGTGCCGGTGCCGGTGCCGGTGCCGGTCGCCGCCGCCCTTGTGCCGCGGGTGCCCACCGCGCCGCCGCTTCCGGTGCTGCCGGCCGGGTTGCGGCCCGTGTCGCCGTCCGGGGCGCCTGGCTTTGTGCCTTCCGCCCTGCCCGCCCTGGACGAGGCGCTGTTCCAGGCGCGGCCGGCGGCGCCGCGCGGGGTGGGGCCGGACCTGCTCTCCCTGGCCGAACCGGCGCCGGGGCTGGACCCGGCGGATGCCTTTGCCCGGCTTTCGGCGGCGATGAGGGAGGCCAACCCGCGCCCCGCCGCCTCGCCCCCCGAGCCGCATCCCTGGCCTCGTCCGGCTCCGGCGGTCGATGCGGCCGGTGCCATCGCCAGCCTTTCGGCGGCGATGCGGGCGGCCGGATCGCGGCCGGAGCGGGCCGCCGCCGCGCATTCGGCGGTGCAGCCGGGCCCTGCCCTGGGCGCCGGGCCGGAGGGCGCCTTTAACAGCCTTGCGGCGGTCATGCGCGCCGCGCCCGCCATCCCCGGAGCTCCGGCTGCCCCGGGCGCCTTGGCTGCCCCGGGCGCCTTGGCTGCCCCGGGTGGTTCCAGCGGCCCGGGCGGCGTCCCGCGCCTCCTGCTGGATGCCGCCTTGCGCCAGGCGGATGCCGTGCCGGACGCCTTCGCGGCCCTCCTCGCGCGGACCGCGCCGGAGGCTTCGCCAGGGCCGCCGATGGGGCGAGCGCCGGGTCTGGCGACAGGGCGCGGGGAAACCGGGGATGAGGAGATGCCGCCCCCCTCCCGGGTGCTGGGGCCCATGCCCGCGCTGACGCCCGGCGCCGTGCCGGAGGTGGGCGGGGGAGCGACGCCCTCGGCCGCGCTGGGGGCGGTGGTGCAGGCGCTGCGCGGCGGGGCGGGGCGCCATGCCCCGGTCGTGGCGGCGCCGGTTCCGCCCGCTTCGAATCCGGAAGCGGCCTTTGCGCTGCTCGCCCCGGTGGGGGATGCGATCGCGCCGCCGCGGCCGCTGGTGGTGCCCCGTTCCGCGGCGGCTCTGCCGTCCCTGTTCGGGCGGCCGATCGAGGCGGTGCCCGAGGCCGCCGGCGCGCGCCTGCTGGTGGAGGCCGGGCTTTCGGGGGCGGCTGTGCCGGCCTCGGTGGCGGCCGTGCTGGCGCGGGTGGCGGAGGCGGCGCCCGCGGAGGTTGCACCGGAGCCCGTCACGTCCGATGTGCCGCTGATCGAGGCGGGCCTGCGCGCCGCCAGCCCCGCGGCGCCGGCGGATCCGGCCGGAACGGGGTGGCGGCTCCTGCAGGCCGCCGTTCCGCCGGACGCGGCCTTTCCCACCAGGCCGTGACCCGCACCGATGGAGGCGTGGATCATGGTGCGGTTTCCTGTTCGAACGCGTGCTGCACGCCCTTGGCCCTTCCGGCCTCGGGCGGCCGGACCTTAGGTTGATTCCATGGCGCCCCAGCGCATCCTGCTGAACCTTTCCCTCGACCTCGCCCTGGCGGCGCTGGCCTTGCCGGCCGCGCTGGTGCTGGCCGCGCCAGGGGCCTTTCCCTCCCCGGGCTGGTGGTGGGCGGGCATGGCCTGGGCGCTGCTGGTCTTTGCCGCGGTGGCGCTGCCGCTGCGCCTGCCCCGCCAGTACTGGCGCTACGCGGCGCTGCCGGACCTCTTGCCGGTGATCGCGGCCTCCCTGGGGGCGGCGCTGCTGTTCTGGGGCGGGCTGCTGCTGTTCGGGGCCTGGCGGCCGCCGAACCCGGCCTTTCCCGTGGTCCATGCCGGTGTGATGGCGGCGCTGCTGGGCGGGGCGCGGCTGGTGGGGCGCATCCGCTCGGCGCACCGGGTGGGGCCGCAATCGGACGTGCCGGCGCAGCCGGTGCTGCTGGCCGGTGGCGGCGACGCGGCGGACCTGTTCATCCGCGCGCTGATCGCGCAGCGGGCGCCGGGCTACCGGGTGGAGGGCATCCTGGCGCCGCGGGCCCGCCAGCGCGGGCGGCGCATCCTGGGCGTGCCGATCCTCGGCGCGGTGGAGGAGGCCGGGGCGGTGCTGGACACGCTCAGGGCCGAGGGACGGCTGCCGGCGCTGGTGGTGCTGGCCGAACCCTCCCTGTCGGGCCCGCTGCTGGAGTCGCTGCTGGATGCGGCCGAGCGGCACGGGGTTTCCGTGCGCCGGGCGCCGCGGGTGACGGCGCTGGACCCGGCCACGGCCCGCGCGCAGGCGCCGCGGCGGATGGACCTGCGCCCGGTTTCCATCGAGGAGCTGCTGGACCGGCCGCAGGTGCCGCTGGACCGGGAGGGCATGGCGCGGCTGATCCAGGGGCGGCGGGTGCTGGTGACGGGGGCGGGCGGCACGATCGGCAGCGAGCTGTCGCGCCAGATCGCGGCGCTGGGCCCCTCCACGCTGACGCTGCTCGATCACGGGGAGTTCGCACTCTACGAGATCGATCTCGAGCTGTCGGAGAACCATCCGGCGGTTCTGCGCCGGGCCGTTCTGGCGGACATCCGGGACGAGCCGCGGCTGCGGCGGCTGATGGAGGAGATCCGGCCGGAGCTGGTGTTTCACGCGGCGGCGCTGAAGCACGTGCCCATGGTGGAGAACGACCCCATGGAGGGCGTGCTCACCAACGTGCTGGGGACGCGGCTGATCGCGGATGCGGCGCGGGCCAACGGGTGCCGGGCGATGGTGTTCATCTCCACGGACAAGGCGGTGAACCCGACCAGCGTGATGGGCGCCTCCAAGCGGCTGGCGGAGATGTACTGCCAGGCCCTCGATGTCGCGGCGCGGCAGGCGGGGGGGATGCGCTGCGTCACCGTGCGCTTCGGCAACGTGCTGGGCTCCACCGGCTCCGTGGTGCCGCTGTTCCGGCGCCAGCTGGAGCGGGGCGGACCGCTGACGGTGACGCACCCGGACATGCGCCGTTATTTCATGACGGTGCGGGAAGCCGTGGGGCTGGTGCTGCAGGCCAGCGTGATCGGCGCGGAGGACCGCGCCGACCAGCCGCCGGAGCTGCGCGAGGGCGGGATCTTCGTGCTCGACATGGGCAAGCCCGTGAAGATCGTGGACCTCGCACGGCGCATGATCCGGCTGGCGGGGCTCCGCCCGGACGAGGACGTGGAGATCCGCTTCACCGGGCTGCGCCCCGGCGAGAAGCTGTTCGAGGAGATGTTCCACGGGCAGGAGCCGCCGCGGCCGACGGGCTTTCCGGGGCTGCTGGTCGCGACCCCGCGCACCGCGGATGCGGCGCTGGTCGGGCGGGCGATCGACGAGGTGGCGGGGGCCGCGCGCGGCGGGCAGGCGCGGCTGGCCCTGGCGGGGCTGGCGCGCATGGTTCCGGAGTTCGACCACGCGCCCAACGCGCCGGCGGCCGGGAGAGCCTGATCCTCTTGCGGCGGGGAAGCGGCGGTGTTTCAATGCGATTACGCAACGGAGCGCATTGCCGTGAGCTTTCTTTCCGCCGTTCCCGCGTGGCGCCGGCGCGGCGCCGGGCGGGTGGGTCCGCGCCGGTGCGGCACGTTGCCGGACTAGCCGCCGATGGACGGGGTTGTCGGCCTTTCGACGGCGCAGGGATCCCGGGAGCGGCTGCTGGCGCGGCTGGAGGCGCGGCAGGCGCGGATCGGCGTGATCGGACTGGGCTATGCCGGGCTGCCGCTGGCGCTGCGCTTCGCCGAACTGGGTTTTCCCGTGCTGGGCTTCGATACCGACGGGGCCAAGGTGGCGGCGGTGGAGGCGGGGCGAAGCCCGGTGCACGGGATCGACGGTGCCCGCGTGGCCCGGATGCGGACCGGGGGCGGGCTGCGGGCGCAGGTGGGGGCCGCGGGGGCGGCCGGCTGCGACGCGCTGGTGATCTGCGTGCCCACGCCGATCGGGCCGCACAAGGAGCCTGACCTTTCCGCCGTGCGCGCCACGCTGGCGGCGCTGGAGCCCTTCCTGCGGCCGGGGCAGGCGATCTCGCTGGAAAGCACGACCTATCCCGGCACCACGGAGGAGCTGGTGCTGCCGGTGCTGGCGCGGGCGGGCCTGCGGGTGGGGGAGGATGCCTTCGCGATCTATTCGCCCGAGCGCGAGGACCCCGGCAACCCCGAGGGCACGGTGGCGCGCGTGCCCAAGCTGGTGGCGGGGGCGACGGCGGCCTGCCTGGCGGTGGGGCGCGCCCTTTACGAACCGGTGGCGGGGAGCCTGGTGCCGGTTTCCTCCCTGGCGGTGGCGGAGCTGGCCAAGTGCTACGAGAACGTGTTCCGGGCCGTGAACATCGGGCTGGTGAACGAGCTGAAGCGGATCGCGCATGCCATGGACCTCGATGTTCATGAGGTCATCGACGCGGCGGCGACCAAGCCCTTCGGCTTCATGCCCTTCCGCCCCGGGCCGGGGCTGGGCGGGCACTGCATTCCCGTTGATCCCTATTACCTCGCCTGGAAGGCGCGGGAGCTGGGGGTGCCGAGCGACTTCGTGGAGCTGGCCGGGCGGGTGAACGACGCCATGCCCGCCTATGCGGTGGAGCGGCTGCGGGACGCGTTGGACGCGCGGGGCCTTCCGCTGCGCGGCGCCCGCGTGCTTCTGCTGGGTCTGGCCTACAAGCCGGGGGTGCCGGACACGCGGGAAAGCCCGGCGGTGGAGATCTTCCGCCTGCTGGAGGCGCGCGGGGCGATGGTGAGCTACCACGACCCGCTGGTGCCGCGCTTTCCCCCGACGCGGCGGCTGCGGGGAGCCTCGCCCGCGCTGGAGAGCGTCGCCCTGGACGAGGCCCGCATCGCCTCGCAGGACGCGGTGATGGTGGTGACGCCGCAGCCGGGAATGGACCTGGCGCTGGTGCGGCGGGCGGCGGCGCTGGTGGTGGACACGCGGGGGGTGATGCGGGGCGATGGGCCGGGGGTGGTGGTGACGGCCTGAGGGGTTGCCGGGCTTGCTGGGCTTGCTTGCTGATCTTGCTTGCTGGGCTTGCCTTACGGGTGCGCACCGCCGATACGCGGCCCGTGAAATCGTGCTCCGATGATGTTTCTTCCCTGATGCCGCCTGCCTCGGGCGCAGCCCGCGCATGGTGAGCGGGATGAGCCCGGCGGAGCGGCGCTTCGCCCTTGCCTTGCCGTTGGGCTTCGGCCTGCTCGCCGTGCTGCTGGGCAAGGACAACAACTGGGACCTGCTGCACTACCACTACTACAATCCGTATTCATGGCTTCACGGCCGGTCCGGCTTCGACGTGCTGGCCGCCGACTACCACGTCTTCTTCAATCCGCTTCTCGACCTGCCCTTCTATCTCGGCAGCCAGGTTCTGCCGGCGGCGGCGCTGACCTTTCTGCTGGGCGCGGTGCACGGCGTGAACGGGGTGCTGCTCTGGCGCATCGCGCGGCACGTGCTGCCAGGGGCCCGCCTGCTGCCGGCCGTGGTCATGCTGATCGGCATGCTCGGCGCCGGCTCGCTCTTCGTGATGGGCACGACCTATTACGACACGGTCGCGGCCCTGCCGATCTACGTGGCCATCTGGCTGATCGCGCGCGCGGGGCTCGTGGCCTTCGAGGGTCCCTTGCGGCGCAGCCTGCCCATCCTGCTGGCGGCGGGCGTGGCGGCGGGCGCCGGCGTCGGGCTGAAGCAGACCGGCGTGGTGCTGGCGGGCGGGATCGGGGTCGCGATCCTTCTGCTGCCGGGGCGGCGCATCCCGCATGCGGCGGCCTATGGGATGGGCATCCTGCTCGGGGTCGCGCTGACCGCGGGCTTCTGGCTGTGGCACCTCTGGCAGGTCACGGGCAATCCGCTGTTTCCCTATTTCAACGACCTGTTCCGCTCGCCGCTCGGGCCCGTGGGCAACAACCGCACGCACCACGCCATGCCGCGCAGCCTGTTCGAGGCGGTGTTCTGGCCCTTCGTCTTCACGCGCACGCCGTCCCGGATCGACAGTTCCGTGCGCGACGTGAAGCTGCTGCTGGCCTATCTCGTGGTGCCCGCCGGCATTCTCTTCGCGCTGCTCGGGCGGCAAAGGGTGCGCGACATGGAGGCGGGGAAGCGGCTCGGCCTTTTCCTGCTGGTGGCGGGGGCGGCGACCTACGCCATCTGGCTCCACCTGTTCTCCATCTACCGCTACCTGGTTCCGCTGGAGATGATGGTGCCGCTGCTGCTCGTGGCCGCGGCGGGCTTCCTGCCGCTGGCGCCGCGTGCCGGGCGCTGGGCGGCGGCCGGGCTGCTGGTGCTGGCGGTGCCGATGCAGCCGACCAATCCCGACCGCACCCCCTGGAACGGAAGGCAGTTGGACCGCTTCGTGGAGGTGGCGCCGCCGGCGGGCATGGACCTGTCCGGTGCCATGATCGTCGTGCCCGGCTATCACCGGGGCTGGGAGCCGAATGCCTTCGTGATCCCGTTCTTTCCGCCGGACGTGCCGTTCCTGCGGATCCTGGCCTTCGACAACCCGGCGGAGCGGCTGGCGACGGGTTTCGAGGCGATGGCGACGGAGCGGATCGCCGCGCATGCCGGGCCGTTCTTCGCGCTCGTGTTGCCGCATGCGGAAGGTCATGTGGCGGCGAGCCTCGCGCGGCACGGCCTTCTGGCGGATTTCGCCGGGTGCAGGCCGCTGGTCGCCAATATCGGGAAGCCGCTGGAGCTCTGCCCCGTGCGGCGTGGCGCTCCCGGCTGAGGCGCTAGCCGCGCCGGGCCAGGGTGGCCGACTGGCGGGCGACCGTCAGCAGCGCGGTGCGGGCGAGCGCCGCATCGGGCATGGGGCGGCCGGTGCCGCCGGACTTGGAAAGGCGCTCGGCCTCCAGAAGGCTGGCGAGCACGGTTTCCAGGGCCTCCGGCCGCCAGTGGCGCAGCGCCTTCTCGAAGCCCGGGCGGCTGCGGAAGAAGACGGGCGGCTGGAGGGCCTGCATGCCGGCGACGGAGGCCAGGTGCAGGCGCTGGACGTGGCGCAGCAGGGCGCGGATCACCTGCACGGGGTTGGCGCCCTCGCTCATGGCGGATTCGAGGGCGCGGTCGGCGGTGGCGACGTCGCCGGCGGTGGCGGCGACCAGGGCCTCGTCGAGTTCGAGGGCGGAACCGTCGCCGATGCAGGCGAGCACGTCCTCCTCGGCGAGGCGGCCGCCGCGGCCGGCGTACAGGGCGAGCTTCTCCAGTTCGCGGCGCAGCGTCTGGCGGTCGTCGCCCAGGCGCCCGGCAAGCCAGGCCGCGGCGGCGGGCTCCGCGGTGACGCCGGATTCGCGCAGAATGGCGGCGATGGTGGCGGCGAGTTCGGCGCCGCGCTCGCGGTAGCAGGCGATGGCGGCGGCGCGGGCGTGGGATTCCGCGAGGGCGCGGAGCTTGGAACGGGCGGGAAGCTCGCCGGCCTCGATGATGAGGAGGGTGTCGCCGGGGCTGTCCAGCACCTCGCGCAGGGGCGCGGCCAGGGCGTCGGTGGCGTCGCGCACCCGGATCACGCGGCGGCCGCCGGTGAGCGACAGGGCGGCGGCCTCGCCGGACAGGGCACCGGGGCGGGCGGCGAGGTCGCGCGCGAGGTCGGCGACGCGGAAGGGGTCGTTGCCGGGGGCGATGCCTTCCTGCAGGGCATCCGCGCGCTCGCGGGCGAGGCCGGCATCCTCGCCGTAGAGGAGGGCGGCGCGGGTGGCGCCGGGGTCCTTCAGGAAGGCTGGGAGGCGGCGCGCGTCCAGCTTCATGGGCGGGGGCGGCTCAGGCGGCCGGGATGTCGCGGAAGGCGAGGGCCAGGCGGATCGTGATGTCCTCGGCGATCTGGTCCACCAGACGGCGCTCGGCGGCCTCGCTGCTGACGACCGAGGAGAAGAACTCGTTGTCCACGACGTTGAAGGAGTCGAAGGCGCGGGCGGTGCCGGTGGCGATCTGCTGCGGCGGCACGGCCAGGGTGGCCAGAGTCCAGGGAACGGACATGGCGATGCGGATGCGCGACGGCGATCCGTCCCGCCGGTAGCCCTGGGCCTCGTAGGAGGGGAGGATGGAGGTGGTGAGGAGGTAGCGGGCGGCAGGGCCCGAGCGGTCGCGCGCGGCGAGGCGGCGCTCCAGCGACTGGTGGAGAAGCTGGCCGGGGCGGCTGTAGGTGGGGCCGATGCGGATGGCCGCGAGCTGGGACCCGACGGCCGCGCTCCCCTCCCCCTCCACGGGCGGGCCGTTGAGGGGGTGGAAGCCGCAGCCCGCGAGCACCGCGGGGGCGCCGAGCGCGGCCAGCAGGCCGCGCCGGCGGAGAACCGGGCCGGCGGGTGGCTGATCAGACAACGAAGTTGACGATTCGGCCTGGGACATGGATCCGCTTCCGGATGGGCTTGCCGGCGATGGCACGCTGCACGTTCTCCTCGGCCTCGGCGGCCGCGAGAACCGCATCCTCGGGCGTGCCGACGGGAAGGGAAAGGGTGGCGCGCAGCTTGCCCAGCACCTGCACCGCGATCGTCATGCTCTCGGCGGCGATCAGGGCGGGGTCGGCCTCGGGCCAGGGCATCTGCGCCACCAGCTCCGCCTTGCCGGGGTGGAGGATGGACCAGAGCTCCTCGGCGAGGTGAGGCATCATCGGCGCCACCAGGCGGGCCATGGTGGAGACGGCCTCGCGCCGGGCCTCGAGGGGGGCGGGGCTGGACTCGATGCTGTTGGCGAATTCGTGCAGGCGGGCGACCGCGACGTTGAAGGCGAAGCTTTCCAGCGCGGCCGTGACGGCGGCGACCGTGCGGTGGGTGGCCTGCATCAGCGGGCGGGGCTCGCCGTCACCGCCCCTCTGGTCGAGGTTGGCGGCGAGGCGCCAGAGGCGCTGGACGAAGCGGTGGGCGCCGGCGACGCCGGATTCCGACCATTCCATGTCCCGCTCGGGCGGGTTGTCGGCCAGGATAAACCAGCGGGCGGTGTCGGCGCCGTAGCGGGAGATGATGGCGCCGGGGTCCACCGTGTTGCGCTTGGACTTCGACATCTTGTCGTTGCGCGAGACGGTGAGCGGGATGCCCGTGCCCTTTTCCACCGCGCTGCCGTCGGCGGCGACCTCCACCTCGTCCGGGGCGAGCCAGCGGTTGTCGGGCGCCTTGTAGGAGGCGTGCTGGACCATGCCCTGGGTGAAGAGGCCGGCGAAGGGCTCGGGCGTGCGCAGTTGGCCCATGGTGGCCAGCGCCCGGGTGAAGAAGCGGGCGTAGAGAAGGTGCAGGATCGCGTGCTCGATGCCGCCGATATACTGGTCCACCGGCAGCCAGGCGTCGGTCGCCGCCGGCGTGATCGGCGCCTCCGCGCGGGGCGCGCAGAAGCGGGCGAAGTACCAGGAGCTGTCCACGAAGGTGTCGCAGGTGTCGGTCTCGCGGCGCGCGGGGGCGCCGCAGGACGGGCAGGCGACGTGCTTCCAGGTGGGGTGGTGGTCCAGCGGGTTGCCGGGCACCGAGAAGTCCACGTCGTCGGGCAGGCGCACCGGAAGCTGGTCGCGCGGCACGGGGACGGTGCCGCAGGCCTCGCAGTGGATGACGGGGATGGGGCAACCCCAGTAGCGCTGGCGGGAAACGCCCCAGTCGCGCAGGCGCCAGTTCACCACGCCCTGGCCCAGCCCCTTGGCTTCCAGGGCGTCAATGGCGGCGCGCTTGCCGGCGTCGCTGCCGAGGCCGTCCAGGAAGCGGGAGTTGTAGAGGGTGCCGTCGCCGGTCCAGGCGGTGCGGTCGATGGTGAAGGCCGCGGGGTCCTCGCCCGGGGGAAGGACCACGGGCGGGACGGGCAGGCCGTACTTGCGGGCGAAGTCGAGGTCGCGCTGGTCGTGCGCGGGGCAGCCGAAGAGGGCGCCGGTGCCGTATTCCATGAGAACGAAGTTGGCGATCCAGACCGGGAAGGTCGCGCCCTCGATGAAGGGGTGGGCGACGCGGAAGCCGGTGTCGAAGCCGCGCTTCTCGGCCTGCTCGATGGCGGCCTCGCTGGTGCCCTGGCTTCGGCATTCCGCGATGAAGGCGGCGGCGCCGGGGCTGCGCGCGGCGGCCGCGGCGGCCAGCGGGTGCTCGGCGGCGACCGCGAGGAAGGACATGCCGTAGAGGGTGTCGGGGCGGGTGGTGAAGACCTCCACCTCCGCGGTGCCGTCAACGGGTTCGGCGAGCGGGAAGCGGACGCGGGCGCCCTCGCTGCGGCCGATCCAGTTGGCCTGCATGGTGCGCACGCGCTCGGGCCAGCGGTCCAGGGTGTCCAGCGCGGCCAGCAGGTCGGGGGCGAACTTCGTGATGGCGAGGAACCACTGGGAAAGCTCGCGCTTCTCCACGGGAGCGCCGGAGCGCCAGCCGCGGCCGTCGATGACCTGCTCGTTCGCGAGCACGGTGCCATCGACGGGATCCCAGTTCACCCAGGACTTGCGGCGCTCCACCAGGCCGGCCTGGAGGAAGTCCAGGAAGAGGGCCTGCTGCTTGCCGTAGTATTCGGGGTCGCAGGTGGCGAACTCGCGGGCCCAGTCGAGCGAGAGGCCCATGCTCTTCAGCTCGGCGCGCATGGCGGCGATGTTGCCGTAGGTCCAGGCGGCCGGGTGGGTGCCGCGCTCCCGCGCCGCGTTCTCGGCGGGCAGGCCGAAGGCGTCCCAGCCCATGGGGTGCATCACCTCATGGCCCCTGGCGCGCTTGTAGCGGGCCACCACGTCGCCGAGCGTGTAGTTCCGCACATGGCCCATGTGGATCTTGCCGGAGGGGTAGGGGAACATCTCCAGCACGTAGTATTTGGGCTTCGTGCCGTCGGGCACGTCGGGGGCGGCGAAGCAGGCGCCCTTGTCCCAGGCCTGCTGCCAGCGGGGCTCGGCGGCGGCGAAGTCATAGCGCTCCACAGGGCGCTCCACCGGGCGATCCAGGGCGCGATCGAGGGAATGGGCGGGGCTGTCGGGCGGACCGTCGGTCATCGGGGCCAATATGGGCCTTCGTCGTGGGTGTGCCCTGATATTCCGCCGGAGCCATGCTGGAAAGAGGGTGTCCGGGAAACCCTGTGGAGAGGGCAGGGTTCTAGGCCCCGTCGCAAGGGAGAATCATGACATGAAGTTAATCCGTCTTGCCGCCGTTCTCGCCGCCCTCGCTGCCATGCCGGCGCTCGCACAGGCGCCGGCGCCCGGTGCCCTCGGAGCAGCGGCCACGGCGATCCCCGCCGGGCACCTCCGGGCGGAGCAGCTCATCGACCGCGATGTCTACAGCACCGACAACGTCGAGATCGGCGAGGTGCAGGACCTGATCATCGATCCCGCGCAGGGCCAGGTCAGCATGGTGGTGATCGAGGTGGAAAGCCGCCTGGGGCTGACGCAGAAATACGTCTCGGTGCCGATGGCGCGGCTTCGTGCCGTTCCCGGGGAGCGCCGCGTGACCATCGACATGGCCTCGGCCGAGATCCGCTCCCTGCCGGCGGTTCAGTACTGAGGGCGTCTCCGGTGCCAGGGGCTTTGGCGCGGGCCGGGGTGTCCCCGGCCCGCCCGGGGCGGGGGCGCCGGGATCAGAGGCCGGCGGACTGGCTCCGAAGCTCGCGGGCGCGGGTGAGGACCTTGTCCTCCAGCTCGGTGCTGGTGGCGTTGGCGACGGGAACATCCAGCCAGACGCCGTTGCGCAGTTCCTGGCGGAAGACCGAGACGCGCACGCCGTCCGAGCGGAGTTGGCGGCCGAGGATATAGGCGGTGGCGCGGAAGCGCTCCCCCTGGGCGGCGGGGGGCGAATACCAGTCGGTGATGATGACGCCACCGAAGGGGTCGGCGGAGGCGAGCGGCATGAAGGACAGGGTGTCCAGGCTGGCGCGCCAGAGATAGGCGTTCACGCCCAGCGTGCCGGTGTCGCCCGGGCCGCCGGCGCCACCGCCCTCGCGGTTGCGGCTGCGGTCGGTGCCGAGGATCAGCAGGCCGTCCTGGTTGCCGGAGATGCGGCCGGCGACCTGGGCGCGGCGGCTGCCGTCGTAATACTCGTCGTTCTGCACCTGCCGGGTCTGTCCGCAGGCGGCCACGAGGACGGGAAGGGCGAGGACGGCAAGGCGGAGGGGGCGCATGGGGGCGGAGGTAAAGCCGGGCCGGGGCGGGGCGCAAGGGAGAAAACGTTGCCAGCCGCCCTCAAAGGTGAAGGCGGCGGGTCAAAGAAAACGGGGCGGCGGGTTTCCCCACCGCCCCGTTCCCGTATCGCTGAAGCGCTTTCGCGGATCAGAAGGCGACGCGGAAGCCCGCGAGCACGGTCCCGACGTTGGAGCCCTGCTGGATGCCGGTGCCGTTCGCGATGGTGGTGGCGCTGACCACATTGCCCGTCACGAAGTCGAAGTTACGCTCCTTGCGCTGGGTCTGGATGTACTCGGCGAAGAAGTCCAGGCCCGGCGCGATGCGGTAGTTGCCGCCAACGGCGAAGCCGGTCTCGGTGCGGCCGCCCGTGGTGATGCCCTGGTTGCCCGCCGAGATGGAGCGGGCGAAGTGGCCGCCGACCGTGATGGCGTCGATGGTGTAGGTGGCGCCGACCAGGAAGGAGTCGAGGTTGCGGTCGTCCACCGGGGCGCCCGTGCGGCTCTCGAGCTTGGTGTTGAAGCCGGCGTTGGCGCTGCCGCCGGTGTACCAGCCGCCGACCGAGAAGCCGTAGGCGGTGCCGACGATGCCGGCCCAGTACATGTCGAGGCGCTGGGGCGAGATGCCCGTCGTGTTCTTGATGGAGTCCGCGCCCATGTAGCCGACGGTGGTCGACAGGCCGACGGGGCCGAAGGACCCGCGCCAGCGGAGGGCGGCCTGCACTTCGTTGCGGCGGCGGGTGTTCACGCCGGACAGCGCGGAGGTGCGGTCGCAGAGCGTGGCGTTGGCGAGGCTGTCGCAGCCCGAGTTCGAGCCGTCGTTGCTGTTGAAGGCGAAGGAGGCGCCGGCGTCGAAGCCGAGGAACTGCGGCGACAGGTAGATCAGCTTGGTGTTGTCGCCCGGGTCGTTCACGGTGTTGAACGCGGCGCGCTGGTTGCCGCCGATCACCTGCTGGTACTGGTCGCCCGAGTCGAGGCCGCCGACGCCGAAGCCGGTGATGTGGCCGGACTGGAGCTGGCCGAGGGCGCCGTCTTCGTCACCGAAGCGGATCTGGCCCCAGTTGCCGGCGAGGTAAGCCCAGGCCTCGTCATAAGCGAGGGTGTTCTTGCCGCTGTTGGAGACGACGTTGGTGGCGGGGTTGCCGGCCTGGGGCTGACGGTAGGCGTCGTTCTCGATCTCCAGCGCGACGCCGTAGCGGAGGCCGTTCGCGGCCTTGCCGGAGGCGAGGATGTGGATCTCGATCTCGTTGGTGAAGTCCGAGCTGCCGAGACGCGTGGTCGCGTTGTTCTCGTTCGTCTGGCGCGTGTAGTTGTACATGGCGCGGTAGTAGCCGCCGACGCGCACCTCGAGGCCGCGCATCGAGGCGCCGGCGCTGCCGAGGCTGGACGCGAAGGCGTCGCCGCTCAGCGACTGGGCCATGGCGCCGCCCGGCGCGAACAGGGCAGCAGCGGCGACGGCCGTGCTGCCGAGAAGAAGCTTACGCATCCCAAATCCTCCTGACGTACCGGGGAGCAGCCCCGGCGCTTCACGCGACCCGCCCGCCCCCCTCGGCGGGTTTGCCGCGAGACGTGCATCCGCTGGATGCGCTCCCTTGGCCGAGCCCGGGGGGACTATGGTTCAGGGGCTTTGGAGGCGTCCATGGCGCAGTGGGGCCGAACGCGACATCCGCGAAACACTGTGGCCAGAGCGCCACATCCTTCAAAGCAGGCCACCAATGGCCGCCCAGCCGGAGGCGCCGCCGCGCGTGGGGGGATGGATGCGGGGCAGTCGGCGCTGGCTGCGTGGATCGAGGCCGCCGAGCGCCACCACCGGGCGTCCGGCGCGGCGGGCCAGGGCCGCCCAGCGAAGCGGGCCGAGGGCGGGGGCCCCGGGATGGCTTTCGGTGGGAAAGGCCGGGGAGAGGATCACGAGGTCCGCGCCCAGGCGCCGGGCGCGGGCCAGGCCGGCGCGTCCGTGGGCGGCGACCGAGAGGAGGGCACCCCCCGCGCGGCGGCGGGAAAGAAGAAAGGGAAGAAGGTGTTCGGCGGGGCGCCGGTCCGGCAGGTGCAGGCCGGCGCGGAGGGAGATCGCCGTGCGGCCCTGGCCGGCAACCAGCAGGCGGAGGCCGCCGGCGCGGGCCAGGGCGGCCAGGGGGCGCAACAGGCGCGGCGCGGAGTCGCGCAGGAGGACGGCGCTGCCGGGTGGCAGGCGGCGGGCGGCGGCGCGGGGGTCGGGCAGGCGGCGCGGGTCGCTCAAAAGCCAGAGCGGTGGGACGGCGCGGGCTCCCCGGCGGTTTCCGGTGGGGCGGTTCTGCCCTAGCCTTCCGCGCCGCATGACCGATCCCCTGCCCGCCGATTCCCCGACGGCCGATTCCCGCGCCGTCGATTCTCCTGGCATCGCCGCGAACCTCGCGCGGATCAAGGCGCGCATCGGCGAGGCCTGCGCGAAGGCGGGGCGCGACCCGGCCAGGGTGACCCTGGTGGCGGTTTCCAAGACCCATCCGGCGGCGGCGGTGGAGGCGGCGCTGGCCGCCGGGCAGGCGGTGTTCGGGGAGAACCGGGTGCAGGAGGCGGCGGGCAAGTTCCCGGGGCTGCGGGCGGCGCATCCGGCGATGCGGCTGCACATCATCGGCGGCCTGCAGACCAACAAGGCGCGGGATGCCGTGCGGGTGGCGGACGTGATCGAGAGCCTGGACCGCCCGCGGCTGGCGGAGGCGATCGCCGAGGCGATCCGGCGCGAGGGGCGGGCGCCCGCGCTGCTGGTGCAGGTGAACACGGGGGCGGAGCCGCAGAAATCCGGCGTGGCGCGGGACGAGGCCGCCGCCTTTCTGCGGGCCTGCCGGGAGGAGCACGGGCTTTCGGTGGCCGGGCTGATGTGCATCCCGCCCGAGGGCGAGGACCCGGTGCCGCATTTCCGCTGGCTGGCGGCCTTTGCCGCCGACGAGGGCCTGGGGGTGCTGTCCATGGGCATGAGCGGGGATTTCGAGGCGGCGATCGCCTGCGGGGCCACCCAGGTGCGGGTGGGGAGCGCGATCTTCGGGGCGAGGCCCTTTCCCGCATGAGCGACGCGGCGGCCTGGGATGCGCGCTACGGCGGGGGCGGCTTCACCTTCGGGGAGGCGCCGAACCGGCACCTGGAGGCGCAGGCCTGGCGGCTGCGGCCGGGAATCCTGCCGGGGATGCGGGCGCTGGCGATCGGGGATGGCGAGGGACGCAACGGCGTCTGGCTGGCGGAGCGCGGGCTGGCGGTGACGGCGGTGGACTGGTCGGTGGCGGGGCTGGCCAAGGCCTCCGCCCTCGCGGCCGCCCGCGGGGTGGCGCTGCGGACGGAGGCGGCGGACCTGACGCGCTGGGACTGGCCGGCGGAGGGGTTCGACCTCCTCGCCTGGATCTTCGTGCACCTGCCGCCGGCGGACCGGGCGGTGGTGGCGGCGGGCGCCGTGCGGGCGCTGGCGCCGGGCGGGCTGCTGGTGCTGGAGGCCTTCCGGGCCGGGCAGGAGGGCCGGCGCTCCGGCGGGCCGGCCGACCCTTCGCTGCTGTGGTCGGCGGCGCTGGTGCGGGAGCACTTCGCGGGGATGGAGGTGCTGGAATGCCTGGAGGGGACGGTGGTGCTGGACGAGGGGCCGCGCCACCAGGGGCCGGGCGAGGTGGTGCGGGCGGTGCTCCGGAAATAGCTTCCGCGGCGCTCAGCGCCTCGCCGAGGCGGCCAGCCAGCCGCCGCCCACCACCAGGGCCGCCGCCGCCAGCACGCGCGGCCCGGCTTCGCCCTCGCCCGATAGTATAAGGAGAAGGGTGGAGGCGACCGGCACGGCATAGGCGAGGGTGCCGAGCAGGCGGGGGTCGCCGCGCTTCATGCCGACATCCCAGAGAAAGAAGGCCGCGCCGACCGGGCCGAGGCCGAGCAGGAGGGCCGCCGCCCATTCGCGGGGGCTGGGAACCACGGTGGTCTCGAAGGCCAGGTGAGACAGGGCGGCGAGGGCGGCGGAGGCCAGGCAGAAGCCGGCGACGGCCTCGGTGGGGATGGCCGAGAGGCGGCGGGCGGTGACGGAGTAGAGAGCCCAGACCAGGGCGGCCGCGGCGGCGCAGAGGAAGCCGGGCGCGGCGCCGGGTGGGAAGGCCGCGCCGGGACCGACCACGAGGGCGCAGCCGACGAAGCCGAGCAGCACCCCCGCGAGGCGCCGGGGACCGAGATGCAGGCCCAGGATGGGGGCGGAAAAAAGGACGATCAGCAGGGGCCAGAGGTAGTTGATGAGGCTGGCCTCCACCGGCGGCGCCCAGGCGAGGGCCGCGAAGTAGAGGGCGTGGTAGCCGAAGAGGCCGCCCACGCCGTGGGCCCAGGCGATGGGCGGCTGGCGCAGGGCCGAGAGGCCACCGGTGGCCGCGAGCCAGGCGGTGGCAAGGCCGCCGCCGGCGGCGAAGGCCATGGCGGTGACCTGCAGCGGCGGCAGGCCGGCGGCGCCGCGGGCGAGGAGGGCGAGGAAAGCCCAGAGAACGAGCGCGCCGATGCCCGAGGCGGTTGCGCGGCTCACGAAAGGAACTTGGCAACCGGGAGGGGGAGGGTGCGTTGCCCAAGCATCCTGCCGGGGCTTTCCGGCACTGCCTGGGGCGAGGAGTTTGACACGGTGGGCTTCCTGATTCGAACGGTCATCACGGCCGTTGCCTTCTACATCGCAGCGAACGTCGTCACAGGGCTCTACTTCCCGAGCCTGACGAACCTGATCATCGCCGCCATCATCTTCGGCGTGGTGAACGCGGTGATCCGGCCCATCGTGGCCACCATGTCGCTGCCGGTGACCGTGCTGACGCTCGGGTTGTTCACGCTGGTGGTCAACGCGCTGATGCTGGGGCTGACGGCGCTGCTGATGCCGGGGATGCGGATCACCAGCTTCTCGGCGGCCTTCTTCGGCGCGATCATCATCTGGCTGGTGTCGTGGCTGGCGAACAAGCTGGTCGGCGACCGCGTCGGGGCGACGGCACGGTGACGGCGGCCGTCCTGATCGGGGCGGCCCTGGCCACGGCGGCGCTGGCCGCGGCCGGCGCCTTCTCCGCCCCCGCGCCGCGGCCTGTCAGGGCAGGGGGCGGTAAGGCAGGGGCGCGAAACGGGTGAGGTGCCAGGCGGTGTCCTGCCAGACGCCGCCGGTGTTGTAGGGATCGACGGCCCACCAGGCCCTGGCTTCGTCCAGGTCCGGGTGGGCCGTTATCGCGACCGAGCCGACCATGGCGCCGCCCGGGGCATCGAGAATGGCGCCGCCGAGCGCCAGGAGGCCCGATTCGGCGGCGGGGCGTACCCGGGCCAGATGGGCATCACGCACGGAAAGCCGGCGGGCGGGGGCCTGGTCATCCGTGCCGTCGCGGGCGACGGCGACGCTGTGGGTGGGGCGATCCGCCGCCGGGCCACCCGGAAAGGGGCGCCAGGGAAGGGCCGCGATGCGGAAGGGGTGCGACGCGTGGCTCTGCCAGATGCCCTCGCGCCGGAACGGCTCCGCCTCCAGGTAGCGGTCCAGCGCGGAGGTGGCCACGAGCAGGATCGAGCCGCGATAGGTGCCGGCGGCGTCCATCAGCGGCAGGCCGAGGAGGAGGTCCCCGGCGGCGGCCATGGGCGTGAGGAGCGCCAGGTGGGCGGGCCGCACCGCGCCGATGCGCTGCGGGGCATCCGGCGCCGCTTCGGCCAGCACCAGGGTGCATTCGGTCATGGGCTGTTCCTTCCGCGAACAGGCTGGCTTGTCCGGGCGCGCGGGAAAAGGGGCCGGGGAGGCCTTCCCCGGCCACGCCGCGCCTACTTGTTGGTGCGCCCCATCGGCTTCCTGGTTTGCCCGATATGTTCCCGGTCGATGCCGCCCTGGGCGTTGGTGCCGTTGCCAACGTCGCCTTCGTCGGTGTTGTCGGCCTGAAGCACGGTTGGGTCGGTGCCGCGGCCGAAGACGCCTTTAGAGGAGCCGATGCCGGTTCCGCGGCGGCCCCCGATCCCGTCAGTACATGTGCTGGCCGCCATTGATGGAGAGGGTGGAGCCGGTGATGAAGTCGGCCTCGTCGGCGGTGAGGAAGGCGACGCCGCGGGCGATGTCATCCGCCGTGCCGAGGCGGCCGCGGGGAATGCGGGCGATGATCTTCTCGAGCACGTCGGGCGGCACGGCGCGCACCATCTCGGTGTCCACGTAGCCCGGGGCGATGGCGTTGACGGTGATGCTGGCGCGCGCGCCTTCGAGGGCCAGGGCCTTGGTGAAGCCGTGGATGCCGGACTTGGCGGCGGCGTAGTTCACCTGGCCGTACTGGCCGGCCTGGCCGTTGATGGAGCCGATGTTGACGATGCGGCCGAACTTCCGCGCCGACATGCCGTCCCAGACCAGCTTGCAGAGGTTGAAGCAGGAGCCGAGGTTGGTGTCGATCACCTCGTCCCAGGCCTTGCGGTCCATGCGCTTCATGGTGTTGTCGCGCGTGATGCCGGCGTTGTTGACCAGGATCTCCACCGGGCCGACCTCGGCCTCGATCTTCTTCAGGGCGGCGGCGCACTGGTCCCAGTCCGAAACGTCGAACTTGTAGGTCGGGATGCCCGTGCGCTCGGTGAAGGCGTGGGCGGCTTCCTCGTTGCCGGCATAGGAGGCGACGACCGTGCGGCCGTTCTTCTGGAGGTGCTCGCTGATGGCGGCGCCGATGCCGCGCTGGCCGCCGGTGACGAGGGCGATGCGTGCCATTCTTGATACCTTTCGAGGACGTTCGCGGACTGCGCCTTCAAGCTGGGGCAGTCAGGGGCAAGGCATCAAGGGCGCGGCGCGCAAGATCGCACCGCACAAAGCGTTTTTCGAGACACATTCCTGCTGGCGCGGTGCTTCCCCGGCGCTTCATGCGGCGGAACTTCGCGCGGGCGGGGAGGTTCCGCCGGCGGTCGTTCCGGGCCTGTTTTCCTGCGCGGCACGGCGGATTCGAGGCTTTCCGGCGGGAATGCTGGCTTTTTGTCCCCGGGAGGGTGTAGGACGCCGCCGCTTCCGCGGCCATCGCCGCTCTCAAGGACTGCTGCCCCATGGACACCCCGATCGCCGCCGTGCTTTGGCCGGAAGAGGCTGGCCGCGACATGGCCGCGCTGACGCGCCTGATGGAGCACCTGGAGCGGTGCTGCCTGGAGCTGGGCGCGGACGAGGCGGCGGGGCACCTGGCGGAGGCCGCGGCCTGCCTGGCACAGGACCGGGCGCAGCGGCGCATGGCGGCCTGAGGGAAGCTTCTTTCCGCCTGGCCTTTCCGGCGGGCGGTTCGCGATGAAGGGCCGGGGGATTGCTTCCCCCGGCCCTTCGCGCGTTCAGGCCGCCAGCTTCTGGCGGCGCAGGCCCAGGCGGTCCCACACCGTGGCCAGGGCGCCCGCGAGATGGGCGATGGCGGCGTCGTCGTGCAGCGGGGTGGGGGTGATGCGCAGGCGCTCCGTGCCGCGGGGCACGGTGGGGTGGTTGATCGGCTGGATGTAAATGCCGTGCTCGTCGAGCAGCATGTCGCTGGCGGCGCGGCAGAGGGCGGCGTCGCCGACCATCACGGGCACGATGTGGCTCGGGTTCTCCATCACCGGCAGGCCCTGGTCGCGCAGCGCCGCGCGGGTGGCGCGGGCGCGTTCCTGGTGGGCGGTGCGCTCGGCGTCGGACCCCCGGAGGTGGCGGACGCTGGCGAGCGCACCGGCCGCGATGGCGGGGGCGAGGGTGGTGGAGAAGATGAAGCCGGAGGCGAAGGAGCGGATGGCGTCCACCAGGGTGGCGCTGCCGGCGACGTAGCCGCCGCCGACGCCGTAGGCCTTGCCCAGCGTGCCCTCCACCACGTCGATCTCCACGCCGTCCCGCGCCGCGACGCCCGCGCCGCCGGGGCCGTACAGGCCGACGGCGTGGACCTCGTCGATATAGGTCAGCGCGTTGTGGGCGCGGGCGAGTTCGGCGATGGCGCGTATGGGGGCGATGTCGCCGTCCATGGAATAGACGGATTCGAAGGCCACGATCTTGGGGGCCTCGGGCGGGAGTTCCGCGAGAAGCTCGGCCAGGTGGGCGAGGTCGTTGTGGCGGAAGACGCGCTTCGGGCCGCCGCCGTGGCGGATGCCCGCGATCATGGAGGCATGGTTGTCGGCGTCCGACAGGATGGTGCAGCCGGGCAGCAGGCGGGCCAGGGTGGAGAGCGCGGCCTCGTTCGCGGCGTAGCCGGAGGTGAAGACCAGGGCTGCCTGCTTGCCGTGCAGGGCGGCGAGTTCCGCTTCCAGGGCCACGTGGTGGCGGCCGGTGCCGGAGATGTTGCGGGTGCCGCCGGCGCCGGCGCCGTCCTCGCGGATGGCGGCGATCATGGCGTCGCGGACGGCGGGGTGCTGGCCCATGCCGAGATAGTCGTTGGAGCACCAGACGGTGACGGGGCGTCCATCGGCGCGCAGCGCGCCGGGAAAGGCGCCGGGCTGGCGGTGCAGCGTCAGGAAGTGGCGGTAGCGGCCTTCCGCGCGGAGCGTGTCCAGGTGGGCGCCGAGAAGGGCGTCGTAGTCGGGTGTCTTGGGGGACATGGTGGCGGGCATATGGGGGTCTTGCCGTGCCTGATCAGGGTGTTGAAAGGGATCACGGGAACGTATCCACCCGCTGGCCCCTTCGTTTCCACAGGTTTTTCGCGCCGCCAGCCCTCGGTGCGGGTCAGGGGAGCGAAAATGGAAAGGGGAGGCTCTCGCCTCCCCCGGTACCGGCCGCCGTGGGGGCGCCCCGGTTCAGGCGGCCTCGACGCACATGGCGACGCCCATGCCGCCGCCGATGCAGAGGGTGGCGAGGCCCTTCTTCGCGCCCTGGCGCTGCATCTGGAACAGCAGGGTGGTCAGCACGCGGGCGCCCGAGGCCCCGATGGGGTGGCCCAGCGCGATGGCGCCGCCGTTGACGTTCACCTTGGCCGGGTCCCAGCCGAGGTCCTTGTTCACCGCGCAGGCCTGGGCGGCGAAGGCCTCGTTGGCCTCGATGAGGTCGAGGTCGGCGATGCTCCAGCCGGCCTTCTCCAGCGCGCGGCGGGAGGCGGGGATGGGACCGGTGCCCATGATGGAGGGATCGACGCCCGCGGTGGCCCAGGACACGATGCGGGCCATCGGCGTCACGCCGCGGCGGGAGGCCTCCGAGCCGCTCATGACCAGGATGGCGGCCGCGCCGTCGTTGATGCCCGATGCGTTGCCGGCGGTAACGGAGCCTTCCTTGGAAAAGGCGGGGCGGAGCTTCTGGAGGATCTCCAGCGTGGTCTCGGGCTTGGGATACTCGTCGTTCTCGAAGACGGTCTCGCCCTTGCGGCCCTTCACGGCGACGGGGGCGATCTCGTCCCTGAAGCGGCCGGCCTTCATGGCCTCGCCGGCCTTGCGCTGGGAGGCGGCCGCGAACTCGTCCTGCTGCTCGCGCGTGATCTGGAACTTCTGGGCCACGTTCTCGGCGGTGTTGCCCATGTGGTAGCCGTGGAAGGCGTCCCAGAGGCCGTCCCGGATCATGGTGTCGACCATGGCGAGGTCGCCCATCTTCTGCCCGGCGCGGAGCTGGGCGGCGTGGGGCGCCTGGGTCATGCTTTCCTGGCCGCCGGCCATGACGATCTTCGCGTCGCCCGTCGCGATCTGCTGGGCGGCGAGCGCCACCGTGCGCAGGCCCGAGCCGCAGAGCTGGTTGATGCCGAAGGCGGTGCGCTCCACCGGGATGCCCGCGAGGATGGCGGCCTGGCGGGCGGGGTTCTGGCCGGCGCCGGCGGCGAGCACCTGGCCCAGGATCACCTCGTCCACCTCCTCGGCGGAAACCTTGGCGCGCTCCATGGCGGCCTTGATGGCGATGGCGCCGAGCTGGTGGGCGGGCAGGGTGGCGAAGGCGCCGTTGAAGCTGCCGACGGGGGTGCGGGCGGCGGAGGCGATGACGATGTCGTCCATGGTGGCGGTCCTCTTGGTTCCCTTGGGGGCGTTCTGGTTGGGGGGATGCTGCGCGGGCGCGGGAGGATGCGCAATCCCGGGGGAGGCGGGGCTGGTCTTCAGGTGGGGCGCGGCGGGGCCGCGATCCAGTCGCGCAGGGGGCGCCAGAGCACGGCCCCGGCCTTCATGCCGGCGGCCATGCCGATATGGCCGGCCGCCACGTCCAGCACCGTGGCCTGGGGCAGGCGGGCGGCGAGCGCGCGGGCGCTTTCGGGGGGGACGATGCGGTCGCCGCGCGGGATGGCCAGGAAGGCGGGGCCGCGCCAGGCGGCGGGGTCCACCGCCTGGCCGGCGATGCGCCATTCACCGGCCATGGGCGTGTTGGCGCCGTACCAGCCGCCGAGGCATTCGCGGGCCACGGGGGCGGGCAGGGGGATGCCGTCGTTCAGCCAGTCCTCCAGCGCCACGAAATGGGCGGCGCGGGGGGAGGTGGGGTCGAGGCGGGCGAAGGCGCGGAACTTCCGGGCGATGCCGAACGGGTCGAGCCCGGCGAAAAGAAGCTGGAGGATGTCCACGGGCAGGCCGCCGGTCGCGGCCATGGCCGGTTCCAGCGCGGGGAGAAGGCTGGCGGTGGAGCGGGCCTGGGCCTCGGCGCCGCCCGCGTGGAAGTCCCAGGGCGTGGCGAGCAGCACGAGGGCGCGGACCAGCTCGGGGCGGCGGATGGCGGCCGCCAGCGCCAGCAGGCCGCCCATGCAGTAGCCGGCCAGGGTGACCGGCCCCCCGGCCGCGCGGGCGGCGGCGGCGAGGGCGCGTTCCAGGCGGCCGGCGATGAAATCCGTGAGGGAGAAGTCGTGCTCGGCCCGGCCGGGCTCGCCCCAGTCCAGCAGGAGGGGGCGCAGGCCCTCATCCGCCAGCCAGCGGAGCATGGAATGGCCGGGCATGAGGTCCAGCACGGTGGCGCGGTTGATCAGGGAGGGAACAAAAAGGGTGGCCGGGCCCTGGCCGCCGTAATCAAGCAGGCGGGCGGGCCCTTCCGCCCAGAGAGTGGGGCGCGCGGGCAGGTCGCGGCGCCAGGGGTGGTCGCGGTAGGCGGCGATGCCGCGGATCAGCGCGGCGTCGTCCTGCCAGAGGCGCTGGAGCACGGCGGCGCGAAAGGCCTCAGGGTCGGCGGCGCCGGCGAGCTGGTCCAGGATCCGGCGGTGTTCCGCCCGGGCCTCCGGCAAGCGCGGCGCGAAGCCCGGCCAGCTCGCGCTCCAGGGATTCGAGGCGGGATTGGAGGTCCCGGCCGGTGGGTGGGGAATGGAGGCCGTCGCCAGCCAGGCCCGGCCCATGGCCAGGGTCAGGTGCGCCGGGAGGGGGCGCGGGCCGCGGCGGGTCATGCGGGGGCTCCTGGCTTGGGGCGGGGGCCTGTGGGGGCGTGGCCGGCGGGGCGGCGCTCGGCGGGGCCGGAGAGAGTTGGGGCGCGGGCCAGGGCGGGGCGGGCCAGGGGGGCGGGGGCCAGCCCTGCGGTGGCCCGGAGAAGGACCAGGCAGGAGGCTGGACGGAAGCGGGCCAGGGCGCGGGCGGCGCGGGCCATGCCGGGCCGGGCATCGGCCAAGGGGAGGGCATGGATTGCGGCGGGGTGCCGGGCATGGGCCAGTGCTGGGGAGACCAGGGCTGGGGAGGCCAGGGCTGGGGAGGCCAGGGCTGGGGCGGCCAGGGCTGGGTCGGCCAGGATTGCAGCGCCCAGGGCTGGGCGGCGAGGTTGCGGGCGGACTCGGCCCACTGGCGGGTGAGGGCGGAGGCGGCTGCTGCGGCGGCGACAACAAGGCTGGGGTCGGTCGCCATGGCCGCCATCTCGCCCTGCCAGAGCGAGATCCAATCGGCGGCCAGGCGGGCGAGGTCCGGGGTTTCCGGGGCGTCCGGACCGGGCTGGGCACCGGGTGGCGGGGGGGGCGCCCCCTGGTCCGGGACGGCCGCACCTGCCGCGTCCGGGCCCGCTTTCCCCGGGACTTTGCCGTCCGACCCGTCCATGCATTCCCCGGTTGGCATTCCTGATCCCGGCTCGGCCGCCGCTGCGCCCTCGCGCGATCCGGCCGGCGCGCGACGCGGTTATGCGCCCGCGGCGCGATCCGATCCAGGCGTGCGGGCCCGCCACGGCCCGGGCCGCGCAGCCCCGGCGCGGCGGCCGGGGGATCGGCGGTGCAACATCTTTTGCATTGCGGCGCAGCGGGGCTAGCATTGCCCATCCCGGCCCGGGACCGCGGCTTGCCGCACCCGGGCGCCAGTCAGACCCGGTGCGACCGGGAGAGGAAGACCGGACCATGGCCCAGACCGCCGCTCCGCAGGATGCGGCAGCCGAGACCCCGCCCCGCCCGCCTGTTGTGGTGAAGAAGTATGCGAACCGGCGGCTCTACAACACCGAGACCTCCTCCTATGTCACGCTGGAGGACCTGGCGGGCATGGTCCGGCAGAAGCGCGACTTCACCGTGTCCGATGCCAAGACGGGGGAGGACATCACCCGCTCCGTGCTGACGCAGATCATCGTGGAGGAGGAGAGCAAGGGCACCAACCTGCTGCCGATCCCCTTTCTGCGGCAGTTGATCGGGCTTTACGGCGACAGCCTGCAATCGGTGGTGCCGCGCTACCTCGAGGCCACGATGGGCACCTTTGCCCGCCAGCAGGAGGGGATGCGGCGCGCGGCGCAGGATGCCGTGGGGTCCGCCATGGGGGGGTTCAACGCCTTTTCCTCCTTCGAGGAAATGGGCAAGCAGAACCTGGCCATGCTGGAGCGGGCGATGAGCCTGTTCACGCCCTTCCCCAGGCCGGTGGGCAGCGCGGGACCGGCGCAGCCCGGGGACGAGATGCAGGCGATGCGCGAGGAGATCGCGCGGCTCCGGCAGGAACTGGCGACGCTGAAGGGCGGCGCCGGCTGAGGCGGCGCCGTTCCGGCCCCGGGCTGCGCTCCGCCGCCTGAGGCCTGGCCCGGAACGGCGGCCGGGAAGCCCGGCCGCCCGTGCACCGTGCGCCGGGTTCAGTTCCAGGCCGGGCGCGGCCTCTCGATCGCGAGGTCGAGGGCAGGGCCGCCAAGGTCGAGCGCGGGTTCCAGCCGGTCCAGCGCGGCCTCGAACTCGGCGCGGAGGGCGGATTTGCGCCCGGGCGGGAGCCAGCTCGCCTCCACGCCCGCGAGGCTGAGGCGCCGGGCCTCGGCGGGACCCCAGCCGTTGGCGGCGAAGATGGTGCGCCAGGAATGGCCCATGGTGGTGGCGAACATCGTGGGGTCGTCGGTGCCGAGGACGATGTTGAGCCCGGCCTCGAACATCCGGCGGATTCGCTGCTGGCGGGGGACGCGGTTCGGCAGGATCGAGGACCAGCAGGCCATGGTGAAGGGCGTGCCCTCGCGGGCCATGCGGGCGGTGATCTCGGGGTCGGCCAGCATGTTGTAGCCGTGGTCCAGCCGGTCGCAGCCCAGCGCGTCGCGGCAATGGGTGATGTGGCTGGGCGGGCCCTCGAAGAGGGTCTGGTTGTCCTCGCAGACATGGGCGGTGCGGCGCAGGCCCATGCGGCCGGCGCGGCGCCAGGCCTCGACCCAGACCAGCGGCGGACCGGCGCGCTCGGCGCCGTCGAGGCCGATGCCGACGACGCGCGGGTGGGGGTGGGCCGTGATCCAGTCGAGCATCTGCAGGGATTCGCTGGGCAGGCAGGTGCTGCGGTCGATGCAGGCGATCAGGAGGGAGGAGACGCCGAAGTCGCGCTCCGCCCGCTCCAGCCCGGCGGCGAGGCCGTCGGCGATCAGCGGATAGGTGGCGCCGTTGGGCGTGTAGTAGTGCGGGTTGAAGAAGATCTCCACGTGGCGGGCGTTGCCGTGGCGGTGCATGTCCTCGATGCACTCGTAGGCGACGCGCTCGAAGTCCTCGCGCCGCCGGACGGCGAGGGCGCCGAGGCGGAGGACCTCGAGGAAGCCGTAGAAGTCCTCCCACTGGTAGAGCGTTTTGGCGGGGCGGGGGAGGCGGACGCCGTTGGCGGTTGCGATCCCGGCCAGGGTCGTCGCGCGCATGGCGCCGGCGATGTGGCAGTGCAGCTCGACCTTGGGGACGAGGTCGAGCCAGTCGGAGACGTTGAGCATCAGCGGGCGCGCCGGATGTTCCAGAGGAACATGGCGGGGCCGGTGGGCACCTCCGCCAGCTCCGCCCGCCAGGCGGAGGCGGCGGTGAACTGGCCCAGCGGCATGTAGAAGCCCTGCTCGGCGGCGCGGCGGTGGATGCTCTCGGCCAGGGTCTTGCGCTCCGCTTCCGTGGAGGCGGCGGCGAAGGCGGCGCGGCCGGCCTGGACCTCCTCGTCCTTCGGCCATCCGGCGAAGCCGTTCGGGGCGCCGGCGGCCTCCATGTAGGAGTTCTGAAGCGGGGTCTGCATGTCCGGCACGGTGGCGGTGGTGTGGAAGAGGTTCCAGCCCTCCGGCCGGGCGCGGCGGCCGAAGAAGGTGTTCAGGTCCATGCTCTGGAGATCGACGTTGAAGCCGAGCTTCGTCAGCAGGTCCTGGGTGACGAGGCCCAGCGCCGCGATGCCCGGCGCGTCGGCGGGGTGGATGATGACCACGGGGCGGGAAAGGTCGGTGCCGGCCTCGCGCAGCATCCGGCGGGCGCCCTCGAGGTCCGGCTTCAGGGGCATGCCGGCGGTGGTCTCGTAGGGGGTGCCGCAACCCAGCATCGAGCGGCATTCGCGCATGTATTCGGGGCGGCCGGCGACGCCCGGCAGGTGGTCCATCTGGTCCACCGCCGTCATGACGGCGCGGCGGACGCGCACGTCGTCGAAGGGCGGCAGGAGGTGGTTGAAGCGCAGCACGCCCTGGTAGCCGAAGGGGGAGACGACCTGGACGCGGACGGCGCGGTTGCGCTCCAGGATCGGAAGGACGTCGGCGGGGAGGCGTTCGAGGTAGTCCACCTCGCCGGTCGAGAGGGCGCTGACCTGGGAGGAAACGTCGGGCATGGCGATCAGCTCGACGCGCTCGAAGGTGGGGCGCTTGCCGCCGGAGGCCCAGACGGAGGGCTCGGGGCGGGGGCGGTAGGCCTCGTTCCGGACGAGCACGATGCGGTCGCCGGGCCGGTACTCGCCGGCCACGAACCTGTAGGGGCCGGAGCCGATGGGTTCGGTGACGGGGCGGCTGGCGGGCGTTTCGGCCAGGCGCTTCGGCATGATCATGGGCACCATGGCGCCGGGCTTGGCGAGCGCCTGGAGGACCAGTCCGAAGGGCTGCTTCAGGCGGAGGCGGAGGGTGCGCTGATCCGGGGCATCCAGGGTTTCGGCCGCGCGCAGCATGACGCTGCCCAGCGCGTCCCGCTGGGCCCAGCGGCGGAGGCTGGCGGCGCAGTCCTCGGCGGTGACGGGGGTGCCGTCGTGAAAGGCGAGGCCTTCGCGGAGGATGAAGCGCCATTCCATGCCGTCCGCGCTGGTTTCCCAGCGCTCGGCCATCTGGGGGGTGGGTTCCCAGCGGTCGTTCACGGCGAGCAGGGTGTCGTAGACGAGGTAGGCGAAGTCCCGCGTGGTGAAGCTGGTGGTGAAATGCGGGTCGAGGATGGTGGTCAGCGTTTCCGGGACCACGCGCAGGGTTGCGGCGCGGGCGGGGCCGGATTGGGCGCGGGCGAGGCCGGGAAGGAGGGCGGGGGCGGCCAGGAGGGGGGTGGCGGCGAG
Organism: Muricoccus vinaceus; assembly: GCF_042433125.1. Lineage (NCBI taxonomy): Bacteria > Pseudomonadati > Pseudomonadota > Alphaproteobacteria > Acetobacterales > Roseomonadaceae > Muricoccus > Muricoccus vinaceus. The sequence goes on from NZ_JBHLVZ010000033.1 coordinate 73,443, forward strand.
GAGGGAGCGACGGTGCATGGGGACTTTCGCGGGCTTGGTTCCGGAGGGGGCAGGCAAGACTTGCACCAGGGCCGGCCATTTCGCGGAATGGGAGGGCGCACTAGATTGGGGGTATGGTCGCCCTCACCTCCCCTGACTTCAAGCGCCGCGCCGACCGTGCCATGGCCGATCCGCGGTTGCAGACGGCCCTCAAGCGCGGGGGATCGGGGTTTCACTCGAAACGGGCGCAGGCCACCGCGGCGCTGCCGGAGTTCGAGCGGCTGCGCGACATCGGGCGCGACATCAAGAACCACACGCTGGCCAACCTCGACCATTACCTGGAGGTGTTCGAGCGCAACGTGATCGCCAATGGCGGGCAGGTGCACTGGTGTGCCGACGCGGCGGAGGCGCGGGAAACGGTGCTGCGGATCTGCCAGGAGGCGGATGCCCGGACGGTGACCAAGGGCAAGTCCATGATCTCCGAGGAGATCGGGGTGAACGAGCACCTTTCGGCGCACGGGATCGTGCCGGTGGAGACGGACCTCGGGGAATACATCCTGCAGCTGGTGGACGAGCCGCCCTCCCACATCATCGCCCCGGCCTTTCACCTGAACCGGGAGGACTGGGAGGAGCGGTTCCGGGCAGCGCACACGGACCTGCCGCGCGACCGGGTGTTCCATGACCGGCGCGACATCATGGCGGAGGCGCGGGGCAAGCTGCGGGAGCGCTTCCTGGCCGCCGATGTCGGGATCACCGGGGCGAACTTCCTGATCGCGGAAACCGGTTCCTCCGTGATCGTGACCAACGAGGGCAACGGGGACCTGACGCAGACCCTGCCGCGCGTGCACATCGCGCTGGCCTCCATCGAGAAGGTGGTGCCGACGCTGGAGGACTGCACCTCCCTGCTGCGGCTGCTGGCGCGCTCGGCCACGGGGCAGGATTTTTCCGTCTACACCACGTTTTCCACGGGCGTGCGCCGCGCGCGCGACCTGGACGGGCCGGAGGCCTACCACGTGGTGCTGATCGACAACGGCCGGTCCAACATGGTGGGCACGGACTTCCACGAGATGCTGCGCTGCATCCGCTGCGCCGCCTGCATGAACCACTGCCCGGTCTATGGCGTGACGGGCGGGCATGCCTATGGCTGGGTTTACCCGGGGCCGATGGGGTCGGTGCTGACGCCCTCCCTGGTGGGGGTGGAGAAGTCGGGGCACCTGCCCAACGCCTCCACCTTCTGCGGGCGCTGCGAGAGCGTGTGCCCGGTGAAGATCCCGCTGCCCAAGCTGATGCGGCACTGGCGGGAGCGGGAGTTCGAGCGGCATCTCACGCCATCGGCCATCCGGAGCGGGCTGAATGTCTGGGGGTGGTTCGCGCGGCGTCCGGGCTGGTACCGGGCGGCGTCGCGCCTGGGGATGGGGGCGCTGGCCCTGCTGGGGCGGGGGCGCGGGCGGTTCCGCAGCCTGCCGCTGGCGGGCGGCTGGACCGAGGGGCGGGACCTGCCGGCGCCGGAGCCGGGGGGGACCTTCATGGCCCGCTACGCGGCGGCGCAGCGCAGGGGGCGGCGATGAGCAGCCGCGAGAACATCCTCAACGGCATCCGCCGCGGCCTCCGCCGCGGGCCGCTGCCGGCGGACCAGCGCGCCATGCTGGACGGGCGGCTGGCGACGCATCCGCGCCACCTGATCCCCGCGCGGTCCCGCGTGTCGCGGCCGGAGCAGATCGCGCTGTTCGTGCGGAACGTGGAGAAGGAGTTCGGCACGGTGGAGCGGGTGCCGGACGCGGCATCGGTGCCGGCGGCGGTGGCGGACTACTTGGCCGCCCAGAACCTGGCGCCCCGCTTCGCGATGGCGCCGCATCCGGAGCTTCTTTCGCTGCCCTGGGGCGAGCGGCCGATGCTGGAATTCGAGGCACGGCGGGCGCGGGGGGATGATGCGGCGTCGGTGCAGCACGCCTGGGCGGGGGTGGCGGAAACGGGGACGCTGCTGTTTCCCTCCGACCCCTCGCGCCCGACCACGCTGAACCTTTTGCCCGAAACGGAGATCGCGGTGATCCGGTCCTCGGCCATCGTGGGCGCCTATGAGGAGGCCTGGGACCGGTTGCGGGCGGAGCGGGGCGGGGCCGAGCCCTCGGGCGGGTTCATGCCGCGCAACATCATGTTCGTGACGGGGCCCTCGCGCTCGGCGGATATCGAGCAGACGCTGGAGCTGGGGGCGCATGGGCCGCGCCGGCTGCACGTGGTGCTGGTGGAGGACGAGGCGGCGGCGCGCGACGCGCTGTCGGATGGCGACCCGCGGCCGGAGGCGGCGCGCGAGCCCGTGGCGCGCCCCGGGCAGATCGCCAACCCGGCGGATTGATGGCGCGCAAGGCCCGCAGCGTTGCGGCGTCCGAGCGCGCGCTCTGGCATGCCTATCTCAGCCTGAACGCGGTGGAGGCGCTGCCCGGCCGCGACGCACCGCCGCCGCCCGTGCCCCCCGCCGCGCCGGAGCCGGTGCCCGCCGCCGCGCCGGTGCACGCGCCGGCGCGGCCGGCCAAGCCCGCGACGGTGCCGCTGGTCTCGGTGGGGCACCCTGGGGCGGGGCTGGACGAGAAGCGCTGGCGCGACCTGCGCCGCGGCAAGACCCGGCCCGAGCGGACGCTGGACCTGCACGGGCGCCGGGCGGAGGAGGCGCATGGCGCGACCATGGCCTTTCTGCGCGCCGCCCATGCGGACGGGCTGCGCTGCGTGGCCATCGTGACCGGCAAGGGCGCGGGGGAAGGGGGCGTGCTGCGGCGGGAACTGCCGCACTGGCTGAACCTGCCCTCGCTGCGGCCGCTGATCCTGGGCGCGGCGCATCCGCACCGGGCGAACACCGGGGCGGTGCACCTGCTGCTGCGCCGCCGCCGGGGATAGGGGTTTCCCCGGGCTATTCCTGCCAGGTGACGCGCATGAAGGGCGCGGGCGTGAGGAGCTTGTTCTCCTGCGTCAGCACCATGGGGCGCACCTTGGCGGCATAGGCGCGCCAGGCCGGGTCGGCCAGGAGGCGGGCGCGGCGTTCCGTGCGCTCGGCGAGGTTCTGGTAGGCCCATAGGTGGACCACCTGGTTCAGCGGGCCGAACTCGGTGGCGTAGTAGCCGACCATGCGGCCCAGGATGGGCTTCTGGATGGCCATGCCCTCGGCCTCGTAGGCCGCGAGGTAGGCGGCGGCCTGACCGGCCTGCAGCGTGTAGATCCGTTCCTCGACGATCATCCGTGTCCTCCTGGGCGGAAGGCGCTTGCGCCTTCGCCTTGTTTGGTCCTACCAATTTGGTATGACCAATTCGATGGCCCGTCAAAAGGGAGTTCCGGACGAGCGGGCGAACCTGATCGGCCGGCTGCTGCCCTTCATCGCGCACCGGCGGCTGGAGGCGGGGGACCGGCTGCCCTCCGAGCGGGAACTGGCGGAGCGCTTCGCCGTGGGACGGGGCGCGGTGCGGGAGGCGCTGGCCGTGCTGGAAACGCTGCGCCTGGTGGAGCGGCGGCCGAATTCGGGCATCTACCTGCGGCCCGCGGAGAAGCAGGGCTCGATCGAGGCCATCGTGCTGCAGGCCGAGCTGGGCATCCCGCTGACCGAGGCGGAGGTGCGGGAGGTGGTGGAGCTGCGCCGCATCCTGGAGATGCAGGCGGTGCGGCTGGCCGCCGAGCGGCGCGCGGCGGAGGATGTCGGGCGCCTCGATGAGATCCTCGCCGCGACGGACCGTGCGATCGCGGCCGGCGAGAACCCGGCGGACCATGACGCCGCCTTTCACCTCGCGGTGGTGGAGGCAACGGGGAACCACGTGTTCCTGCGGGTGGTGAACGCCTTCTACCTGATGTCGCGCAACCGGCGCCGTGCCTACTTCGCGGACGGCACGCGCGCGCCGCTTTCGCAGAGCCAGCACCGGGCGATGCGGGACGCGGTGGCGGACGGTGACGCGGAGCGCGCGGAAGCGGCCATGGGCGGGCATCTGCGGGGCGTGGAGAGCTACTGGATCGAGTTGCTGGAACGGCGGGCACGCGGCGACTGAAGCGGCGGCACGCGCGGAGGAAACAAGGAAGACGATGAAAGTCACAGATGTCATCACCCACGTCCTGCAATCGAAGGTGGAGCAGCCCTTCACCTCCGCGCGCGGCTGGCTCTACACGACGCGCGCCTCCTGCATCGTGGAGATCCGCACCGACGAGGGGATCACCGGCTGGGGCGAGTGCTACGGCCCGGCGATGGTGAACAAGACCATCATCGACACGCAGTACCGCGCGCGGGTGATCGGGCGCGATCCCTTCGACGTGGAGGTGGTCTGGGAGGACCTCTACAACCGCATCAAGGATTACGGGCTGACCGGCATGACCATCGCGGCGCTGTCGGGCATCGACATCGCGCTGTGGGACATCATGGGCCGCGCGGTGGGCAAGCCCATCCACAAGCTGATCGGCGGCGCGCACCGGACGGAGGTGCAGGCCTATGCCACCGGCCTCTACTTCATCGACATGGACCGGCTGGTCGAGGAAGCGGTGGAGGAGGCGGAGGACTACGCGGCGCAGGGATTCCGCGCCATCAAGATGAAGATCGGGCTGGGCGACCCCAAGCTGGACCTGCGGCGCGTGGCCGCCGTGCGAAAGGCGATCGGGCCGGACGTGAAGCTGGCGGTGGACGCCAACCACTGCTTCACCGTGCCCCAGGCCATCCGGCTGGGGCGCGCGATGGAGGAGCACGACATCCTCTGGTTCGAGGAGCCGATCAGCCCCGAGGACCATGACGGCTACGTCGAGGTCACGCGCGCGCTCGACATGGCCGTCGCCGGCGGCGAGAACGACTTCACGCGCTGGGGATTCCGCGACGTGATCGCGCGCAAGGCGATGGACATCGTGCAGCCCGACGTCTGCGCGGCGGGCGGCATCAGCGAGTGCCGCAAGATCGCCGCCATGGCCTCGGCCCACGGGGTGGAATGCGTGCCGCATGCCTGGGGATCGGCGATCGGGCTGGCGGCCACCGTGCAGTTCCTGGCGGCCCTGCCGGACACGCCCCCGGCCTTCCGGCCGATGCCGCCGATGCTGGAGTTCGAGCAGACGCCGAACCCGCTGCGCGACCACCTGGCGCGCGACCCCATCGTGCAGCGCGCGGGCATCGTGCGCGTGCCGGACGGGCCGGGGCTGGGCATCGAGGTCGATCCCGCCATCCTCACGCAATACAAGGTGGCCTGAGATGCTGGTCGCGCTGACCGACCCCATGGACCCCGCGGGCGAGGCCATCCTGCGCGCCGCCGGGCATCAGGTCGAATTGCCGGGCGCCGGGGGGCTGGACGCGCTGCTGGCGCGGGCGGATGCCGTGGTGGTGCGGCGCAGGCTGCCCGACGACCTTTCCGCCCGCGCGCCGCGCCTGCTTGCCGCCGTGCGGCAGGGCGTGGGGCTGGACATGATCCCGGTGGAGGACTGCACGGCGCACGCGGTGCTGGTGGCCAACGTGCCCGGCGCCAACGCGGATTCGGTGGCGGAGTTCGTGATCGGCCAGATGCTGTCCGCCGCGCGCCGCGTGGAGACGATGCACGCGGCGCTGCTTTCGACGGGCTGGGACAGGTCGCGCGCGCGGACCGCGGAGGCCTTCGAGCTGCGCGGGCGCACGCTGGGCATCGTCGGCATCGGGGCGGTGGGGGCGCGGCTGGGGGAGATCGCGTCCGCCGGGTTCCGGATGCGCGTGCTGGGGCACCGGCGCGGCGATGCGGCCATGCCCGGCGGCATCGAGAGGGTGGAGCTGGACGCGCTGTTCGCGGAGAGCGACTTCATTGCCCTGGCCTGCCCGCTGACGCCCGAGACGCGCGGGCTGGCCTCGGCCGCGCGCATCGCGCGCATGAAGCCGGGGGCCTGGCTGCTCAACGTGGCGCGCGGGCCGGTGGTGGACGGCGAGGCGCTGCTGGACGCGCTGCGCGCGGGGCGCATCGGCGGCGCGGCGCTGGACGTGTTCGACGTGCAGCCGCTGGACGCCGGGCATCCCTTGCGCGCCCTGCCCAACGTCATCCTCACGCCCCACGCGGCGGGGCTGAGCGGCGAGGCGATGGTGCGCATGAGCGTCGGCGCCGCCGGGGAGGTGGTGCGCATCCTGGCCGGGGAGCGCCCGCGGTCCTTCATCAACCCGGAGGCCTGGGAGGCGTCGCGCGCGAAGCGGATTGCCCTGGGCCATCCCGCCGCCGAGGTGCTGCCCGCATGAGGATCGCCCGCGTTCACGCCACCTGGTGCCGCGTGCCCATTCCCTATGAGCGCCAGCACACGAGCGACTTCGGCCGCGTGCCGACCTTTGATTCCGTCATCGTCCGCGTGGAGACGGCGTGCGGCATCACGGGCTGGGGCGAGGCCAAGGCGGGGGTGGGGAGTGCGGCCGCCTGCGCGGGGCTGGCGGCCATCATCAACGACGACTACGCGCCGCTGCTGCTCGGGCAGGACCCGCGCGACATCTCGCGCCTGTGGGACGTGATGTACAACACGCCGCGCGAGGGATACGCGGTGGCCGGCGGCTACGCGCTGCCGCAGGTGGGGCGGCGCGGGTTGTCCATCTCCGCGATCGCGGGCGTGGACGTCGCGCTGTGGGACATTCTGGGCAAGTCGCTGGGCGTGCCGGTCTGGCGGCTGCTGGGGGGGCGGCGCCTGGAGCGGATGCCGGCCTATGCCTCGGGCGGCTGGGCGGATGCGGCCAACATCGGCGCGCAGTTGCAGGGTTACTGCGACAAGGCCGGGTTCCGCGCGGTGAAGATGCGCGTGGGGGTGATGGACGGCTCCCCCGCGCGCTCGGCGGCGCGGGTGCGGGCGGCGCGCGAGGCGCTGGGGCCCGACATCCGGCTGATGGCGGACGCGCACGGCACCTGGACGGTGGCGGAGGCGCGGGCCTTCGCGCGCATGGTGGAGGACTGCGACCTCTTCTGGTTCGAGGAGCCGGTGAGCGCGGACGACAAGGCGGGGATGGCGGAGGTGCGGCGCTCCTCCTCCGTGCCCATCAGCGCGGGGGAGAGCGAGTTCACGCGGCACGACTTCCGCGAGATCTGCGAGCTTCGCGCGGCGGACGTGCTGCAACCGGACCTCGCGATCGCGGGCGGGCTGACGGAGGGGTTGCGCATCTCGGCCCTGGCCTCGGCCTTCAACCTGCGGCTGGCGCCGCACCTGTGGTCGGGCGCGCCGGCCTTCGCGGCGGGGATGCACCTGGCGGCGACGCAGAGCGCGGGCTTCATCCTGGAATACTCGCTCGGCCACAACCCGATGCTGCACGACCTGATCGAGGAGGACTTCCCGGTGGAGGACGGGCATGTCGCCATCCCCGACAGGCCGGGGCTGGGGATCACCGTGCGGGAGAGCTTCCTGGAGCAGTACGGGCAGGGAGGTCGGGCATGAGGATCGCGTCGGTCGAGGCCTTCCCGACCTCCTTTCCCGTGCCGGAGGGCGGCGGCGTCGCGCTCGGCGTCGGGCGCGCGGTGAAGCGGGATGCGGTGGTGGTGAAGGTGACCACCGAGAGCGGCCTGGTGGGATGGGGGGAGAGCCATCACGGGCGCGCGCACACGGCGGTCGCCGCCCTGTTGCAGACGACGCTGCGGCGGCTGGTGGTGGGGATGGAGGCCACGGACACCACGGGCGTGTGGAACCGCATCTATCGCGGGCAGCTGGCCAGCCACGGCATGGGGGCGGGCTGCGCGCTCGCCATGTCGGGGCTGGACATGGCGCTGTGGGACATCCGCGCGAAGGCGGTGGGCTGGCCGCTGTATCGCCTGCTGGGCGGCGCGGCGCGCGCGGTGCCCGCCTATGCCGGCGGCGTGGCGCTGGGCTACCAGCCGCCGGAGGCGCTGGTGGAGGAGGCGCGGCCGCTGATCGAGGCGGGATACCGCGCGGTGAAGCTGCGGATCGGCGACACGGTGCCGGACGACGTCGCGCGGATGGAGGCGGTGCGCCGCGCCTTCGGGGCGGGGATCGACATCCTCGCGGATGCCAACACCGCCTATTCGCTTTCCGACGTGCGGCGGGTGATGCCGGCGATGGACGCGCTTTCCATGGGCTGGCTGGAGGAGCCGTTTCCGCCGCACGACCGCCGTGCCTATCGCGAGGCGCGGAGCTATGGCCGCACGCCGCTGGCGGTGGGGGAGAACCACTTCACCCGCTTCGAGTTCGCGCCGCTGCTGGAGGACGACAGCATCGCGATCTGGCAGCCCGACCTTTCCAAGTGCGGGGGGATCACGGAGGCGCTGCGGATCGCGGCCATCGCCTCTGCGCACAAGATCCCCGTGCATCCGCACAGCTCCATGACCGGGCTGAACCAGGCGGCGACGATCCATTTCCTCTGCGCCATCGACAACCCCGGCTATTTCGAGGCCGACGTGTCGCGCGCCAACCTGTTCCGCGACGCGCTGGTGAGCACGCCCTGGCAGCTTGGCGCGGATGGCTGCGTGCGGCCGAACGAGGCGCCCGGCATCGGCGTCGAGGTCGACGAGGACTGGCTGCGGGCCCACCCCGCGATCGAGGGCCCCGGCTACGTCTGAACCCCAACCCTGAGACGACCGCCCCGGCACGAGGGCGGCGCGAAGCACAAGGAGGATTCCATGAAGTTCATCCACCGCCGCGGCCTCGCCGCCCTGCTGGGGGCCGCGGCCCTTTTCGCACCGCTCGCGGCGCGCGCCGCGGACCCGCCCTTCACGCGCGACATCCGCTTCCTCAACCCCTTCGCGCCCGGCGGCACCTCGGACCTGATCGGGCGCATCCTGGCGGAGCAGCTGGGCAAGCAGGTGGGGCAGCAGGTGGTGGTGGAGAACCGCACCGGCGGCGGCGGCGTGGTGGCGACGCAGGAGCTGACGCGGAGCGCGCCGGACGGGCACACCATCCTGCTGGCCTCCATGGGGATCCTGACGGTGACGCCGCAGATGCAGGCGCTGCCCTATGACGTGGACCGCGACGTCATTCCCGTCACCAACATCGCCTCGGTCTACAACATCCTCGTCGCCGGGCCGAACTCGCCGGTCCGCACCTGGCAGGACCTGGCGCGGCTGGCGAAGGAGCGCGGGCGGAACACCAGCTGCGCGACGGTGGGCGCGGGATCGAGCCAGCAGCTGTCCTGCATCCTGTTCGGCGCGCTGACGGGCACGACGATCACGCAGGTGCCCTACCGTGGCGGCGCGCCCGCCATTCTCGACATCTCCACCGGGCGGGTGGACGTGATGTTTGGCAACATGCCGGAGTTCCTCGGCCAGATCCGCGACGGGGGCCTTCGCGCGGTAGCCTATGGCGCGGCCGAGGCCTCTCCCCTGATCCCCAACCTTCCCGTCATCTCGAAGGACGGGCTGCCGGGTTTCGTGATTCCATCCTGGTTCGGCGTGGTGCTGCCCGGGCGCACGCCGGACGCCATGGTGGCGCGCTGGAACGCGGAGCTGAACCGCGCGATGGCGGCGCCCGAGGTGCAGCGGCGCTTCACCGAGAACGGGCTGCAGATGATCGGCGGCACGCGGGAGGACTTCCAGCGCCAGATCGCGGCGGACCGGCAGCGCTGGGGCGCGATCATCCGCGAGCACAACATCCGGCCGGAATAGGGCGCGCCCCCGGCTTTCCGGCGCGGCCTAATCCGTTCGGATTAGGCCGCGCCGCCAGGGGACTACGCCGATTCCCCCGACGGCTAGGCCTGATGTCCAGCTAGCAGCGCCAACAATCCCGGGCCGATCATCCGCCCGGGAGAACACCGCCCCGCGGCACTCCCGTCAGAGCAAATCCCCTTGCCCGATCGGAGTTGCGCGATGACCTTCACCGTGAACCAGGACGATCTCGCCTTCATCCTGAAGCAGATCCAGATCGCCGAGCGCGTTTCCGCCGGCGAGTCCCTCACCTCGGTCATCGGCCAGGACGCGGCGCTGCTTCCCTTCGGCCTGCGCGCGGTGGATGGCAGCGACAACAACCTCAATCCCGGCAGCACGCTGAACGGCGCCGCGGGAAACACCTTTCCGCGCCTGCTGGACCCTTCCTACATCAACAACACGGGGTCGGGGCCCTTCGGTCCCGTGACCAACACGAACTACCAGGCGCCGGGCGATGTGGTGGACACCGCCCCGCGCACGATCAGCAACCTGATCACCAACCAGACCGTGGACAACCCCGCCGCCGTCGAGGCCTGGCTCGCCAACCCGCTGTCGGTTGAAGCCTGGCAGGCCACGAACCCCGGCAAGACCCCCGTGGCGCCCAGCTCCAGCCTGGCGGGCGACGGCATCCATGTCGCCCTCACGAATGCCGATCTCGCGTACATTCCGAACCAGTCGCCCGACATCGGCCTGTCGCCCGGCTTCAACTCCTGGATGACCTTCTTCGGGCAGTTCTTCGACCACGGGCTGGACCTTGTCACCAAGGGCGGCAACGGCACGGTCTACATCCCCCTGAAGGCGGACGACCCTCTGATCACCGTCGGCCCGGACGGCATTGCCGGCACTGGCGACGAGGTCACCAACCCGCAGCTTCAGTTCATGGCGCTGACGCGGGCAACGCCCTTCGTGGTGAACGGCGTTGTGCAGGCGGAGAACACGACCACCGCCTTCGTGGACCAGAACCAGACCTATACCTCCCACGCATCGCACCAGGTGTTTCTGCGCGAGTACGCGAGGGTTGATACCGGTGAGGGGCTGAGGACGGTCGCGACCGGCCGGCTGCTGGACGGCACGGTGCAGGGCGGTTCCCAGAACGGTGCGATCGGAAACTGGGGCGATGTGAAGGCGCAGGCGCTGGCCATGCTCGGGATCGAGCTGACCGACTTCGACGTGCACAACGTGCCCCTGCTCCGCACCGACCCTTACGGCCGCTTCATCCCCGACCCCGCGACCGGCTACGCGCAGGTGATCACCGGCGCGGGGGCGGACGGCATCCTGAACACCGCCGACGACATCGTGGCGTCGGGCACGCCGGCGGCGCCGGTGCGGCTGGAGGAAGTGGGCGCGCTTCGCACCGGGCATGCCTTCCTGAACGACATCGCCCACCACGCCACCCCCGGCTTCAGAGACTTCAACCACGACGGCATCATGAACGGGAACGATGTTCGTCAGGTGGCGGACAGCGATCCCGGCGTGGGGGATGACAACAATCCCCTGACCTATGACGACGAGATGCTGAACGCGCACTTCATCACCGGCGACGGGCGCGGCAACGAGAACATCGCGCTGACCGCGGTTCACTCGGTTTTCCATTCCGAGCACAATCGGCTGGTGGAGGCCAGCAGGGCCACGATCCTGGCCACCGACGACAAGGCCTTCATCAACGAGTGGCTGCTGGTGGACCTCGGCGCGGACGATGCCATTCCGGCCAACCCTGCGGCGCTGGTCTGGGACGGTGAGCGGCTGTTCCAGGCGGCCAAGTTCGTCACGGAGATGCAGTACCAGCACCTGGTGTTCGAGGAGTTCGCGCGGTCGGTGCAGCCGAACGTGGACCCCTTCGTGTTCACCAACAGCGCCGAAATCGACGCCTCGATCCTCGCCGAATTCGCGCATGTGGTGTACCGCTTCGGCCACTCCATGCTGACCGACACGGTGGACCGGCTGGAGAACGACCTGACCACGGTGAACGGCGACGCGAACCAGGAAACCCTGATCGCCGCCTTCCTGAACCCGCAGATGTACCTGGCCAGCGGCGGTGACCTCGCGACCACCAACGCCAACATCATCCGCGGCCTGACGCGCGACGTCGGCAACGAGATCGACGAGTTCGTGGTGCCGGCGCTGCAGACGAACCTCCTGGGCCTGCCCCTTGACCTGCCAGCGCTGAACATCGCCCGAGGGCGCGAGCAGGGCATTCCCTCGCTCAACGACACGAGGGCGCAGCTTTACCATGACTTCAGCGACCCGAACCTCAAGCCCTATGTGAGCTGGGCGGACTTCGCCCAGAACATCAAGAATCCTCTCTCGATCATCAACTTCATCGCCGCCTACGGCACGCACGCGACGGTCGTAGGTGCGGCCACGCTGGAGGCCAAGCGCGGGGCGGCGTCGCTGCTGGTGCTGGGCGGCTCCGGCGCACCGGCCGACCGCCTCGATTTCCTGAACGCGCGTGGGATCTATGCTCCCGACGGCTCGGGCCCGAACGACGACAGCCGCGGCGGCCTGAACCATGTGGACCTTTGGATCGGCGGCCTGGCGGAGGAGAAGAAGGAGTTCGGCGGCATGCTGGGCTCCACCTTCAACTTCGTCTTCGAGTACCAGCTGGAGCACCTGCAGAACGGCGACCGGATGTATTATCTGAGCCGCACGCAGGGGCTGAACCTGCTCAACCAGCTCGAGCCCAACACCTTCACCGACATGGTGATGCGTAACACGGCGCTCGGCGACCAGTACGCCACCCACCTGAACGGCAGCCTCTTCAAGACGCCTGACGTCATTCTCGAGCTCGACCGCGGGATCGCGCAGGAAGGGGCGGACCCGGAATGGGACGGCGCGGCGCAGCAGGGGATCGATCCCAAGGTGGTGCGCGACTACACCGGCGCGTCCACGATCGACGTGGGCGGGGTGCAGCATGATGTCGGCGGCACCCTGAAGTTCAGCGGCGGCGAGCACGTGGTGCTGGGCGGCACCGAGGGCAACGACACCCTGATCGGCGACAAGGGCATCGACACCCTGTGGGGTGACGGGGGCGACGACCGCCTCGATGCCGGCATGGAGTCCGACCAGGTCTTCGGCGGCACGGGCGACGACATCATCGAGGATCCCTTCGGCGACGACATGCTGCGCGGCGAGGACGGCAACGACGTCATCAGCGGCGGCACCGGCATCGACCTCCTGTTCGGAGGGAGCGGCCAGGACTTCATCATGGGCAGCACGGACACCAAGGAGGTCTTCGCCGGCGAGGGGAACGACTTCATCCTGGGCGGAAGCGCGCCGGACGGGTTGATGGGGAACGAGGGCGACGACTGGATCGAGGGCGGGGAGGGATTCGACGGGCTGTCGGGCGAGAATTCGCAGCTGTTCTTCAACAGCACCATCGTCGGCCACGACGTGCTGAACGGGCAGAGCAACGACACCGACTATGACGGGGAGAACGGCGACGACATCATGGTTCAGGGGGCCGGGATCCAGCGCAACAACGGCATGGACGGCTTCGACTGGGCGATTCACAAGGGCGCCACGAACCCGGCCGACTCCGACCTGGGCATCCGCCCCTTCGACACGCGGCAGGCGCTGATCCTGCGGGATCGCTTCGACTCCGTCGAGGGTCTGTCGGGCTGGAAGTTCAACGACGTGCTGACGGGTGCGGCGAAGCTGCTCGCCGGCGAGGCCTTCGCGGATTCCCTGACCCAGGCGAGCGTGGACCGGATCGACGGGCTGCGGGCCATGCTGGGCGTGGCGGCCGGTCCGGCGGACCAAGTGGTGATGGACACGGATACCGGTGCCGAGATCATCATCGGCGGCGCCGGGAACGACGTGATCCGCGGCAACCTGGGCGACGACTTCATCGACGGCGACGCCTGGCTGAACGTGCGGATCGCCGTGCATGCCAACAAGGACGGCACGGGGCCGGTGATCCGTTCGGTGGACAGCCTGAACGAGATCAAGGCCGAGATGCTGGCCGGTACGATCAACCCGGGCCAGCTCCAGATCGTCAGGGAGATCGTCTATGCCGGGGTAACCCCGGCGGAGGTGGACACCGCGGTGTTCAGCGGAAACTTCGCCGACTACACGATCAGCGCGCCGGATGCCAACGGCGTGCGCGTGGTGACGGATACCGTGGGAACCGATGGGTCGGACCACGTCCGGAACGTCGAGCGGATGCAGTTCGCGGACCAGACGCTGGTGGTTTCCTCCACCAACGCCGTGGCCACCGGCATTGTCACGGTCAGCGACACCACGCCGACGGAAAAGCAGGTGCTGACGGCGACGGTGGTGTCGCTGAGCGATCCCAACCTGATCCGTGCCGGCACGATCGCCATTCACTGGCAGGTTTCCGACGGGACCGGCTGGCAGGACATCCTGGGCGCGACCGGGGCCAGCTTCACGCCGGGCGATGCCGAGGCAGGGCTGGAACTGCGGGCGGTGGCGACGTTCCTCGACGGCCTCGGGGTGCCAGAGGCCGTTGCCTCCGCCGCCACGGCCGCAGTGATCCCCGTGAACGACGCGCCGACCGACATTCTTTCCGATCCGCTCCTGGTTGACGAGAACGTCGTGAACGGCACGGTTGTCGGCACGGTGACGGGGGTGGACCCGGACTCGACGGGGCTGACCTACAGCCTGACCAACAATGCGGGTGGCCGCTTCGCGATCAATGCCGCCGGGCAGATCACGGTGGCTGACCGGGTCCTGCTCGACTTCGAGCAGAGCGCGAGCCATGTGGTGCAGGTGAGCGTGAGCGACGGCAGCCTGTCCTTCGCGCAGAACGTGACGATCGCGGTGCAGGACATTGCCCCGGAGAACCTGGTGGGCGACGCCCGGGCGAACATCCTTCGTTCCGGCGCCGGATCCGACACCCTGAACGGGCTGAGCGGTGCGGACGACATGGCGGGCGGTGCCGACAGCGACACCTACCTGGTGGACAATGCCGGCGACGCCGTGACGGAACTGGCCGGGGGCGGCGCGCTGGACGTGGTGTTCACCTCGGCGAGCTGGACCATGACAGCGGGTTCCGAAATCGAGGAACTGCGGAGCAACTATGGTGCCGGTGCCACGGGGCTGACGCTCACGGGCAACGGCCTGGCCAACACCATCATCGGCGGCGGCGCGGCGGACCAGTTGCTTGGCGGCGCGGGTGCGGACACCCTGACGGGCGCGGCCGGGAGCGACACGCTGACGGGCGATGCGGGTGCGGACCGGCTGGAGGGTGGGCTGGGGCAGGACTCCATGCTGGGCGGGGCGGGCAGCGACACCTACCTGGTGGACAACACGGGCGACATCGTGGTGGAGCTTGCGGGCGGCGGTGCGCTGGACGTGGTGTTCGCCTCGGCGAACTGGACCATGGCGGCGGGCGCGGAGATCGAGGAGCTCAGGAGCAACTACGGCGCCGGCGGCACGGGGCTGACGCTCACGGGCAACGGCCTGGCCAACACCATCATCGGCGGCGGCGCGGCGGACCAGTTGCTTGGCGGCGCGGGTGCGGACACCCTGACGGGCGCGGCCGGGAGCGACACGCTGACGGGCGGTGCGGGTGCGGACCGGCTGGAGGGTGGCACCGGTGTGGACTCCATGCTCGGTGGCGCGGACAGCGACACCTATCTGGTGGACAACATCGGCGACATCGTGGTCGAGCTGGCGGGCGGGGGTGCGCTGGACGTGGTGTTCGCTTCGGCGAGCTGGACCATGGCGGCGGGCGCGGAGATCGAGGAGCTGCGCAGCAACTACGGCGCCGGCGCCACGGGGCTGACGCTCACGGGCAACGGCCTGGCCAACACCATCATTGGCGGCGGCGCGGCGGATGGCCTTTCCGGAGGCAACGGCAACGACACGCTGATCGGCGGCGGGGGAATCGACACGCTGACGGGCGGTGCGGGTGCGGACCGGCTGGAGGGTGGCACGGGGCAGGACTCCATGCTGGGCGGGGCGGACAGCGACACCTACCTGGTGGACAACACGGGCGACATCGTGGTGGAGCTGGCAGGGGGCGGTGCGCTGGACGTGGTGTTCACCTCGGCGAACTGGACCATGGCGGCGGGGTTGGAGATCGAGGAGCTCAGGAGCAACTACGGCGTCGGCGGCACGGGGCTGACGCTCACGGGCAATGACCTCGTGAACCTGGTGGTGGGCGGCAGCGCGGCGGACCAGCTCTTCGGTGGTGGGGGGAATGACACCCTGTCCGCCGGGGGAGGCAGCGACACCATCGCCGGGGGCTCCGGCAACGACACCATGACCGGCGCCGGGGGAAGCGACACCTTCGTCTTCGCCGCCGGCTTCGGCACCGACCGCATCACGGACTTCGATGCAAACCCGGCCGGTGGGCAGGACCTGATCGACCTCACCTCCTATGCCGCCATCACGGCGGGCAGCTTCGCCGCCCAGGTGGCGATCGCGCAGGTCGGCGCGGCGGTACGGATCAGCATCGGGGCCGATACGATCACCCTGGCCGCGACAAACGTCGCGACGATCACCGCGTCGGACTTCATCTTCCACGTCTGAGCAGACAGGCCTGGGCGATGCACGGGGGCCGGCGCGGTGACGCCGCGCCGGCCCCTTCTCCTTGCGGTGACTCCGGCCAACCCATCCCGATGAAACAGCCACGATGACGATCGAGCTTCGGCCAGAGGACGCGGCGTTCCTGACGGAACTCTTCGCCGACGGCGAGTTCCGGAAGGTCAATGGAGAGGGAAACAACCTCGCCCATCCAAGCTGGGGCAACGCGGACCAGCCCTTTGTCCGGCTGACGCCCGCGCATTTCGAGCCGGGCACGGTGAACGGCGTGCGGCAGACCGGGGCTTCCGGCAGCCTGCTGCCCAATGAGCGCCTGATCAGCGACGTGGTGTCGGAGCGCGTGGATCAGGGCGGGCAGTCGGTGGACATGCCGAACACCCATGGCACCAATCTCCTTCTCATGTCCTTCGGTCAGTTCTTCGACCATGGGCTGGACTTCTACGATCGCGGCGGCGGGTCGCAGGTGGTGGACCTCGGCGGGATCAACGGGACGCTCTCGCGGATCGCGGCCGCAAACCCGGGGCTGAACATCGACACGACGGACAACATCCTGGCCCAGGGAGTGCCGCCGCAGCTCCAGTTCCTGATCGGCGGGCGTGCCGCACGCTACACGGTCGATGCCGGTGGCCATGCGGTTCTCGACAATGCCGGCGGGACGGAGCACCTGAACAAGGTCTCCCCCTTCGTCGACCAGAACCAGACCTACGGCTCCGAGCCGGGCATGACCTGGCTGCTGCGCGAGACGGCGCGCGATGCCGGCGGGCAGGTGATGCGCGATGCGGAGGGGTACCTGGTCAAGACCTTCCGGCTGCTCGACGGGCATCAGGAGGTCGGACCGGACGGCGTCAGCCGCGGCACGCTCGCGACCTACCGTGACATCCTGCTGAACAACGGCCTCGCCCAGGCGGACATGGACCATGCCCTTCTCCTGGCGGGCAGCCCGGGCGGGGACCAGGCCGGCTGGAACTTCCTCCGGGCGGCGCGGGGTTTCGTGGACTTCGCCGATATCGGTGACGGCAAGCACACGATCATGATCGGGGACAAGAACGACTTCGACACCTCGCCGCTCGACCGGAGCGGCAACCCGGACCCGAACTTTAGCCTTGAAAGCCTGCTTTCCTACTATGTCGGCGGCGATCACCGCGCCAACGAGAACGTGGCGCTGACGGCCGTGCACACGGTGTTCCACCGCGAGCACAACGTCCAGGCCGGGCAGCTCCACGCGCTGCACCCGGAGTGGAGCGACGAGCAGGTGTTCCAAATGGCCAAGGTCATCACCTCGGCCGAGTACCAGCGGGTGGTGTTCGACGAGTTCGCGGCCAAGATGTCGGGCGAGATCCCCGGCAGCGGGGACCACGGCTTCTCCGGCTACGACCCCGGCGTCAACGCCACGATTTCGGACGAGTTCGCCGGTGCGATGTACCGGGTCGGGCATTCCATGATCAACGAGACGATCCCTTACGTGAACGTGGACGGGACGCTGCGCGAGGTGCCGCTGATCGATGCCTTCCTCAACCCCGCGATGTTCGGCGGGCAGGACGGGGCGCATCCGGAGGTCGGCGGCGGCACCGCCTCCTTTATCGCGGGCGGCACCCGCGTGGCGCATCAGCGGATCGACGAGGTGATCGTCGAGGCCGTGCGGAGCGAGCTTCTCGGACTGCCGCTCGATCTGGGTGCGGCCAACATCATGCGCGGACGGGAGCTGGGGCTGCCCTCCCTGAATGAGTTCAGGTCCTATGTCAGTGCCCATGGCACGAGCCTTTCCCGGCTTGGCCAGGCTTCGGACTATGCCGCGGGCTCCGGCGCTCCCTCGATGACGGCCTATCAGAGCTGGGACGACTTCGGCGCGCATCTTCGCGGCAATGCCGCCCAGAGGGCAGAGCTGCTCGGCCTTTTCAAGGCGGTCTATGGCGAGGACCATGTGGACTCCTCCAGCGGCCTGCTGAACGGGACCGGGATCAGCCATGTGAACGACGTCGATCTCTGGATCGGCGGCCTGGCGGAGAACCCCACCGGCGCCAGCCAGATGGGCGCCACCTTCACCTGGATCTTCCAGGAGCAGCTCGACCGGCTGCAGGAGGGCGACCGCTTCTACTACCTGCACCAGCTCGACGGCACCATGCTGGTGAACGACATCAACGCGCAGCACCTGTCGGACCTGATCGCGCGCAACACGGGTATCGCCCACGGGCACTGGGACACCTTTCAGGTGTCCGAGGAGCGCGACATGCAGGCCGGCGAGGCGGACCACGACTTCTCGGCTGCCTCCGCCGCCAATGGCGTGGCGCTGGTGCTGGTGGGCAACGGGCTGGGCAACGTGATCACCGGCAGCGCCGGGGATAACACGATCTACGGGGGGAAGGGCGACGACACGATCAGCGGCGGCGGCGGCAACGATGCCCTGCACGGGGAGGACGGCAACGATACCCTGTACGCCGGCAGCAGCACCGGAAGCGGCAAGCGCGATGCCATGCTCTACGGCGAGGCGGGCGATGACCGTCTGAACGGTGGGCTGGGGGGCGACAGCCTCTTCGGCGGCGACGGGGCCGACACCATCACGGGTGGGGCCGGCAAGGACTTTCTGTCGGGCGGCGCGGGCGACGACTGGCTGACACCGGGATCGGACCGAGACGAGGTGGATGGCGGCGCCGGGACCGACACGGTGGATTACGGCGCTTCCGGCGCCGGCGTGACGATCGACCTGCGCGTGGCGGCCGGCAAGTTCCTGGCGCCCGAGGCCGCAGGAGGCGACGCCGCCCGGGACAACATCCTGAACGTGGAGAACGTGATCGGCTCGCGCTTCGCCGACCGCATCCGAGGCGACGCGGGCGCCAACCTGATCGAGGGCGGTGCGGGCGCGGACGTGCTGTCGGGTGAGGGCGGGTTCGACATCGTCAGCTACGAGCACTCGGCCGCCGGGGTGTCCGTGAACCTCGCCACCTCCTCGGCCAGCGGCGCCGACGCGCAGGGCGACACGCTTTCCGGCTTCGAGGGGGTGCGAGGCGGTGCCTCGGCCGACACGCTGAAGGGAAGCGGCGGGGACAACCTCCTTGGCGGGAATGGCGGCAACGACACGCTGTCCGGCGCGGCCGGCAACGACACCTTGACGGGTGGTGCGGGGACGGACCGGCTGGAGGGTGGCACGGGGCAGGACTCCATGCTGGGCGGGGCGGACAGCGACACCTACCTGGTGGACAACACGGGCGACATCGTGGTGGAGCTTGCGGGCGGCGGTGCGCGGGACGTGGTGTTCGCCACGGCGAACTGGACCATGGCGGCGGGCTCGGAGATCGAGGAGCTGCGCAGCAACTACGGTGCCGGCGCGACAGGGCTGACACTGACCGGCAATGACCTCGTGAACCTGGTGGTGGGCGGCGGCGCGGCGGACCGGCTCTTCGGGGGCGGAGGAAACGACAGGCTTGCCGCGGGCGCCGGCAACGACACGCTCGAGGGCGGTATGGGGGCGGACCGGCTGGAGGGCGCGGCGGGGGCGGATACGCTGCGGTACCACTCGGTGGCGGAGCAGGGCGACACCATCATCGGCTTCGTGTCGGGCCTGGACCGGGTCGAGGTCTCGGCCAAGGGCTTCGGTGGCGGGTTGTTGGCCGGCGCTCTCCTGGCCGGGCAGTTCGCCGTCAACACCACGGGCCAGGCCACGGCCCTGCCCGGGCAGGGGCAGTTCGTCTACGAGTCCGACGCCGGCAGGCTGTGGTGGGACGCCGATGGCGCGGGGGGCGCGAGCGGCGTGGTTCTCGCGACCCTGCCGGGCCATCCCGTGCTCGCGCTGGCCGACATCAGCGTGATCGCCTGATGGAGCCGGCCAGGTGCGATGCCCTGGCGGGCGCTCCCCGCGGCGCGGCGGTCGCGATCTGCTCCGCCCGCGATCCGTTGCGATGCAGTTACAAGTTGCCAAGCCGGATCGCGTATGGGTTCATCGGGCCTTCGGGGTGGCGTGCACCCCATCCAGGCCCGGCCGCATCAATGGTCGCGCGGCTGGGTGGCTCCCGGTGGCCTGGCGGGGAAACGGGGCGGCCCGCCGCCACGCCGGGATGGCCCAGGCGGGCCACCCCTACGCCGCTCGCGTGAAAGGACGAGGCGATGAAGCGATCCCGCACGCTCCTCAGGCACCTGATGGTCTTCGTGCTGGTGCTTACCGTTCCGATCCTGGTTGTCGCCTTCATCGTCACCTACTCCTTCGCCAACGCGGAGCGCTCGCGCCTCGAGGCCTCGGCGGACAACGCGAACCAGGAGATCGTCACGCTGGTGGAGCGGGAGATCTCGTCCCGGCTCGCGATGCTCCAGGCGCTGGCGACCGCGCCGTCGCTCCAGACCGGCGACATCGCGGCCTTCGAGGCGCAGGCCCGCGAGTTCTCGCGCAGGACCGGCGTGCTGACCGCGCTGTTCGATCCCGCCGGCATGCAGCTGATGAGCACGCACCATGCTCCGGGCGCACCGCTGCACCCGACGGGCGATCCGGACCTCGTGGAGGAGGTGATGCGGTCCCGGCAGGCCTATGTGTCCAACCTGTTCCGTTCATGGGAACTGCAGCACCTCCGCACGCAGGTCGCGGTGCCGGTGATGCGGGGCGGCGAGGTCGCCGCCATTCTTTCGAGCACCATGATGCCCGAGCGGTTGGCGCAGCTGCTGCGGGAGGGGCTGCCGCCCGGGCCTTTCTACGCGACGATCCTGGACCGCAAGGGAATCATCATCGCCCGTTCCACCGGGCATGAGAGGATGGCCGGCAAGCCGCTGCCCATGCTGGCGGAGCGCAGCCAGGGGCTCCGCGGCAGCGTTTCCATGGCCTCGGCGGACGGCATTCCGGTGTTTGCCTATTACCGCCGGCCGGCAGCGTCGGGCTGGGTGATCGCGGCGGCCGTGGAGCAGGCGGCGCTGACCACGCCCTTGACCGACAGCCTGCGGATGTTCGCGGCCTCCGCGCTGGGACTGGCGGGGGTGGCGGTGCTCGGCGCGTGGTGGATCGGCCGGCGCCTGACCCATGCCCACAAGGAGCTGGTGGGGGCCGCCGTCGCGATCGGGGAGGGCAGGACCGTCTCCCCGCCCGTCACGCAGATCCACGAGGTGAACCTGGTCGGGCAGATCCTGGCGGCCGCGTCACGCTCCATCGCGTCGCACGCCGAGGAGACGCGGCTGGTGCAGCGGCAGCTCGAGGTGCGCGTGGAGGAAAGGACGCGGGAGCTTTCCGCCAAGCGCGCGCTGCTGGAAACCACCATCGACACGATGAACCAGGGCCTGATCGTCTTCGACGAGCGGGGGCGGATTCCCGTGTGCAACGCCCGGGCCCGCAACATGCTGGATCTGCCCTGGCCCCTGATGGACCGGCAGCCGGGCGTGGAGGAGGTGATCGCCCTGCTGGAGCTGCGCGGCATTCCGCTGCATTCCGCCGATGGCGCCTCGCACCTGCTGCGGCCGGCCGCGGGCTGTGCCCCGGTGTTCGAGGTCGAGTGGCCGGACGGCACGGTGCTGGAGGTCCAGGCCATGCCGGTGCGGGACGGGCTGGGATTCGTGCAAACCTTTTCCTCCGTGACCGAGCAGCGCCGCCACGCGCGCGAGCTGGAGGAGGCCAAGGACGCGGCGGTGCGGGCCAGCAGGGCGAAGGACGAGTTCCTGGCCACGATGAGCCACGAGATGCGCACGCCGCTGAACGCGGTGATCGGATATTCCGAGCGGTTCCTGCGCGACCAGGCGCTGAGCCTGCAGGCGCGCCGGATGGCCGAGCACATCCTGAGCGCCGGCTCGGCGCTGCTGTGCCTGGTGAACGACGTGCTGGACATCGGCAGGATCGAGGCGGGGATCATCGATGTCCGCCACGAGTCCTTTCTCGTGACGGCGCTGGTGGAGGAAGCCATCTCGCTCGTCCAGCCCCTCTCCACCGACAAGGGGCTCGCGCTGGACGTCGTGCTGGGGGAGGGGCTGGGCGGGTTCTTCCGGGGCGACCGGGACCGGCTGCGGCAGGTCCTGCTCAACCTTCTCAACAACGCCATCAAGTTCACCGCGGCCGGTGGCGTGCGGCTGCGGGTGGCGCGGCGGGACACGCCCCGGGGCGACCGCATACGCTTCAGCGTCATCGACACGGGCATCGGCATCGCGAAGTCGGATCAGGGCAAGCTGTTCCAGGGCTTCTTCCAGGTGGACCCCACGATCAGCCGGCGCTTCGGCGGCGTCGGGCTGGGCCTCGTCATCTCCAGGCGGCTCGTTGAGCGGATGGGCGGGGCCATCGGCGTGGAGAGCGCGCCGGGCGAGGGATCAACCTTCTGGTTCGAGGTCACGCTCACCCCCGTGCCGCCCGGAGAGGCGGCGGGGAAGGACCCGCCGGCGGTGCCGCGCCCCGCGCGGATCCTCGTCGCCGAGGACCTGGCGATTAACCAGGAACTGGCCCGCGAGCTGCTGGAGTCCGACGGGCACCGGGTGGAGGTGGTCTCCAACGGCGTGGAGGCCGTGGAGGCCGCGCGCGGCGGGCCCTACGACCTCGTGCTGATGGACGTGTCCATGCCGGAGATGGACGGGCTGGCTGCGGCGCGGCTGATCCGGAGCGCGGATCCGGCCCGCGCGCTTCCCATCGTGGCCTGCACGGCAAACGTGTTCACGGCCCGGCTGGCCGAATTCAGGGAGGCGGGCGTGGACGCCTATCTGCGCAAGCCCCTGCGGCAGTCCGAGCTCCGCGAAACCATCCAGCGCGTGCTCACGATCCGGCCGGAGGCCCGGTGCAGACCTGAGGAGGGCCACGGCCAACCCAAGGCTCCTGACGCCGAATGCCTGGATGCCGGGTGCTTCGATGCCCCTGGCATCGTGTCGCTCCTTGGGGCGAAGCGGGTGATCGCGGCGCTGGATGGCCTGATGGCGCAGCTCCGGACCCTGGCTGCCCTGGAGCCGGCGCGGTCCGGAGGGCACCAGGGCCTGGCGGACCGGGCCCATACGCTGATCTCCACGGCCAGCATCCTCGGGATGGTCGGCTTGGCGCAGGGGTCCCGCGACCTGGAGATCGCGTGCCACGAGGGAGGCGCCGTGGAGGCGGCACTGGAGCGCCTGATGCAGGTCGCGGAGCCGGCCCTGGTCGAACTGGAGCAGATCAGGGCGCGGATCGAAGCGCAGGACGAGGCGGCTGCTTAACTTTTGATAAAAAGAGAACATACTGCTTCGGCATCGGTTACGGGACGCCTAAAATATTCATTCACAATGTCTCGATTTGTTGCAAAGTGCAGACTAAAGACGCTCGGTTTTATTGACATGACGAAACGCTGGTGGTGATTTCAGGCTCACGGCAAGATGTGAGATGGCACGGGGAGCACCATGTCGCGGGATCGGCGCCTTCTGGGCCTGGTTGCAGATGACCATGAGATGTTCCGTGCCGCCTTCGCCGAGCTTCTAAGAAAAGAGTTCGATTTTTTCTTGGTGGCCGAGGCGGGTTCGCTGGAACAGACGCTGGAAGAACTTCATGCCAACCCGGCGATCGGTCTGGCCTTCATTGACCTGACAATGCCGGGAATGAATGGGCTTGTCAGCCTGGAAGCGATCCGCGCGGCCCATCCGGGGGTGCAGGTTGTGGTCGTCAGCGGGTCCGAGCGGCGCGAGGACATCCTCATGGCACTGAATGCCGGGGTTCACGGCTACATTCCCAAGGCGCTCGGGATCAAGGCCATCGCGATGGCCGTGGCGACGGTGCTCGGGGGGAACATCTTTGTGCCAACCGCCCTGACGATCCGCCCGGCCCTGCCTGTGCCGGCGCCGATCCTCGCGGCGGCCCCGCCCACGGGTGTGGCGATCGCCGCCCAGATGGCGGGCGGCGTGAAGCTTTCCGCACGCCAGCGCGAGGTCATCACCCTGCTGGCCCAGGGCAAGTCCAACAAGGAAATCGCGCGCGACCTGAAGCTTTCGGAGGGCACGGTGAAGGTTCACCTGAACGCGCTGTTCCGTGCGCTGGGCGCCCATAACCGGGTCGGGGCCGTGGCCGCCATGGACCGCGTCTTCGCCAGGGAGCGGCGCGTGGAGGCCTGAGCCGGGGGGAGCGGGCGGGAAGGGCCGGCTCAGGCGGCGGGGGCGGCGCGCAGGCGGCTGACGCGCAGCAGGCCCTCCCGCTCGAGCAACGGGTGGGCAAGCCCCGCGAGGTGGCCCGCGATCCCCTTGAGGTCGCGCGTGACGTCCAGCGCCAGGCGGGCGGTGGCGGCCGAGGCGTCGTCGGCGCTGCGGCCGAGGCGGTCGGCGGCGGCGCGCTCGGCCCGGCGCCAGGCCTCCTTCTCCACCACGAGCTGACGCGCGGCCGCGGTGTCGTGATCCATGAAGACGGCGAGCGCCAGCCGGAGCTGGGCGATGGCGCGGCCGTGCAGGGCGGCGAGCTCGTCGGCGAGCTCGGGCGGGAGCTGGGTGCCCCGGCGGACGGCGCGGGTGGCGTGGCGGGCGAGGCCGCGCTCCACCGTGTCGCCGACGTGTTCCAGCACGATGGCGAGGTCGCGGATCTCCTCCAGCCGCGTGGCCTCGGCGGGGGAAAGGGATTCGCGCGGAAGGCCGGCGAGGTAGGCGTGGACGGCGCGGTGAAGGTTGTCCACCACGTCGTCGCGCCGCGCGGTGGCGCGGGCGCGCTCGATATCGGCCCGGCGGAGGGCGGCGGCGGCGTCGCGCAACATGGCCTCCACCTCGTCGGCGATGCGCAGCGCCTCGCGCGCGGCGTTGGCGAGGGCGACGGCGGGGGTCCCGAAGGCTTCGGGGTCGAGGTAGCGCGGGGCCGCGGCATCGGCCGCCGCCGGGGGGGCGGGGAGCAGGCGGGCGAGAAAGCGGGCGAAGGGGGTGAGGAAGGGGAGGGTGGCCACCGCGAGGAGGAGGTTGAAGGCGAGGTGGGCATTGGCGACGAGGCGCGCGGGGGCGGGGTCCAGCGCGCGCAGGGCTTCGGTGAGCGGACCCACCAGGGCGAGGGCGAGAAGGGCGCCGGCCGTGCGGTTGGCCAGGTTGCCGATCGGCAGGCGCTGGCGGGACAGGTCGCGCACCTCCCCCCGGGCGGCGAGGACGGGGGTGATGGCGCTGCCGAGATTGGCGCCGACCACCATGGCGACGGCGGCCTCGGGCGTGAGGGCGCCGGCGCCGGCCAGCGAGCCCACCAGCAGCACGGCCGCCACGGAGGAGTGCATGGCCCAGGCCAGCAGGGCGGCGGCGACGAGGTTCAGCAGGGGGGAGCCCGCGAGCAGGTGCAGCACCTCCCGGAAGGCGGGTGAGGCCTGAAGGGGGGCCATGCTGTCGAGCATGAGGTGGAGGGCGGCCAGCATGAGGCCGAGGCCCATGACGGCGCGCCCCGCCTCGCGCTGGCGGAGCGTCGGGCGGCGGTAGGCGGCCCAGCCGAGCAGGACCAGGGCGGGGAACACCGCGCGCACGTCGAAGGAGAGAAGCTGCACGATCAGCGCCGTGCCGACATTGGCGCCGAGCATGGCGGCGAGCGCCGGCTCCAGCCCCAGCGTGCCGCGGGCGGCGAGGCCGCCCACCATCAGGGCGGCGGCGGTGCTGCTTTGCAGGGCGGCGGTGACGCCGAGGCCGGCGAGGAAGGCGCGGGGGCGGGAGCCGAGGGCGACGCCGACGGTGCGGCGGAGGTTGGCGCCGAAGGCCCGCTCCACGCCGCGCTGCACGAGGTGCAGGCCGAAGAGCAGGAGGGCGGCCTCCCCGGCCAGTTCAATCAGAAGGCGCAGCGCGTCCAAGCCATTCTCCCCGGGGAAGGCCTTCATATAAGCGCCGGGGGCCGCGAATTACACGCTTGATGTGGAAGGACGGGCATTCGGTTTGGAAGGATGCAAGGTGGGTGGGCTTTCCGGATCGTGCCGCCTGCCGATAGGCTGCGCACGGCATTCCCGGAGGACGGCATGAGCGGGACCTATGATCGGGCTGGCGCGAAGGCGTTCGCCCGCGCCCATCTGCGGGGCATCTGGTGCGCGGCGCCCACGCCCATGCGGGCGGATCTTTCCCTGGACGAGGCGGGGTTCCGGGCGAACCTGCGGCACTGGTTCACCGAACTCGGCGTCGACGGGGTGTTCGTGGCGGGGAAGCAGGGCGAGTTCTTCTCGCTCTCGGTGGCCGAGCGGAAGCGGCTGTTCTCGGTGGCGGCGGAGGTGGCGCGGGAAACGGGCAGGCGGACGATCATGTCCTGCTCCGACCAGAACCTGGACACGGTGCTGGAGCTGGCGGCGCATGCGGAGGGCTGCGGGGCCGACTTCATCGTGGTGCACGCGCCGGTGCTGCACTTCCTGCACGAGCGGGACGAGACGCTGGTGGAGTATTACCGCCACATCGGCGAGCGCACGCCCCTGGGGATCGCGATGTGGTCGCATCCGGACAGCGGCTACCTGATGAGCCCGGACCTGTGCCTGCGGATCGCGGAGATCCCGAACGTGGTGGCGATCAAGTATTCCGTGCCGCGCCCGATGTACTCGGAGCTGTCCCGCCGCGCCGGGGAGGCGCTGCTGGTCAGCACGGCCAGCGAGGAGGAGTGGCTGGACAACATCCTGGAGCTGGGATGGCGGCTGTATCTCTGCTCCTCCCCGCCCGCCATGCTGCAGACGGCGGGCGATGCGCGGATGCGGGAATACACGGACCTGGCCTTCGCCGGGCGGGCGGAGGCGGCGCGGCGGGTTTTCGACAGCCTGGCCCCGGTGCGGGCCGCCATCCGCTCCACCAAGCCGGGGGGCAAGCCGCCCGCGCACACGAAATACTGGATGGAGCTTCTGGGGCAGGCCGGCGGGCCGGTGCGGCGGCCGATGCTGGACCTGACGGAGGCGGAGCGGGCGGCGACGCGGGCGGCCTTCGAGGGCTGCGGGCTTCGGCCGGTGCGGCAGGCGGCGGAATAGGGAGAGCTTCGATGAGGAAGCCGTTCGACTTCAAGGCGTGGATCGCGGAGAACGAGCACCTGCTGAAGCCGCCCGTCGGCAACAAGCTGCTGTTCGAGGACGCCGAGACGGTTGTGCAGATCGTCGGCGGCCCGAACCAGCGCGTGGACTTCCACGACGACCCCGTGGAGGAGTTCTTCTACCAGCTTCGCGGCGACATGGTGCTGAAGGTGCACATGGACGGGCGCATCCAGGACATCCCGATCCGCGAGGGGCAGGTCTTCCTGCTGCCCAAGCACACGCCGCACTCGCCGCAGCGGCCGCAGCCGGGATCGGTGGGGCTGGTGGTGGAGGGGCGGCGGCCCGAGGGGTCGAAGGACGCCTTCGAGTGGTACTGTTTCACGTGCAACGGCCGCGTCCACCGGATCGAGCTGGTGGTGACGGACATCGTGAAGGACCTGCCGCCGCTCTACGCCGAGTTCTACGCGAGCGAGGAGAAGCGCACCTGCCCGCATTGCGGCACGCTGCACCCGGGCAAGACGCCGCCGGAGGGCTGGGTGAGCCTGTGACCCGCCATCCCGACGGCAGCGAGGCGCCGCCGCTCCTCGAGACGCGCTTCGCGGAGCTGGACGCGGCGGCGCTGGGGCTGGAGCACGGGCGGATGTCGTTCATGGCATCGGGCACGGCATCGGGCATGGAGACGGGAGCGGAGACGGTGCTGCTGATGCACGGCATCGGCTCCAACGCCACCGGATGGCGCTTCGTGCTGCCGGCGCTGGCGCGGCGGGCACGGGTGATCGCCTGGAACGCGCCGGGCTACTGGCTCTCGGCCGATTTCGCGGCGGAGGCGCCCCGGGCCGAGGACTACGCGCGGACGGCGGTCGCGCTGCTCGATGCGCTGGGCATCGGGCAGGCGCATGTGGTGGGCTCCTCCTTCGGGTCGATGGTGGGGGCGGTCATGGCGGCCGAGCACCCCGCGCGGGTGGGCAAGCTGGCGCTGCTGGGGGCATCGCGCGGGCAGCGCTGGAAGCCTGGGGCGGAGCGGGCGCGGATGCTGGCGATGCGGGAGGAGAGCGTGGCCGCAGGAGGCATGGCGCTGGCGCGGAAGCGCTGGGCGAACCTCGTCGCGCCCGGCACGCCGGAGGTGGTCGCGGAATGGGTGCGGCAGTCGCTGGCTGCGACGCACGCGAAGGGGCTGATGCGATCGGCGCGGGCGAGCGACGCGACGGACACGCTGGACTTCGCGCCGCGCATCGTGGCGCCGACGCTGGTGCTGGTGGGCGCCGAGGACCGGGTGAACCCGCCGGAGGTCAGCCGCGCGCTGGCCGATGCCATTCCCGGCGCCGTGCTGGAGGTGCAGCCCGGCATCGGCCACCAGGCGAAGCTGGAGGCCCCCGCCGACACCGTGGCGCGGCTGGAGCGCCATCTTTTCTGATCGCGGGGGCCAGGGGGCGAGCCCGCCCCGCGGCGCGTGCTTTCAACAGGGGACGCGCTTCCCCTTGGCATGGCCCGGAACCTGCACGGCCGTATTGCAGAGGACCCACCGCGATGTTCCGAAGACGCGTTCTGCTCGCCGCTCCCTTCCTGGTCAGCCCCGCCCTGGCGCAGCCCGCCTGGCCCGACCGGCCCGTGCGCTTCGTGGTGCCCTATCCGCCCGGAGGCGGGCTGGATGCTCTGGCGCGGGCGCTGGCGGACCGGCTGGCCGTGACCTGGAAGCAGACGGTGACGGTGGACAACCGTCCGGGCGGTGCGACCATCCCGGGCACGGACGCCGTGGCCAAGTCGGCGCCCGACGGGCAGGTGCTGCTGATGACGTCGGATTCGTCCATCACGTCGAACCCGCACATCCACGCGCGGCTGCCGCACGACCCGCTGCGCGATCTCGTGCCCGTCTCCTACCTGCTGGACGTACACCAGATGGTGCTGGTGCATCCTTCGGTGCCGGCAAGGGACATGGCGGGACTGGTGGCGGCGGCGCGCGCGCGGCCGGGGGCGCTGAACTACGGCTCCTATGGGCCGGGCAGCCAGCCGCACCTGTTGTTCGAGAGCATCAAGGCAAGGGAAGGGATCGACATCGCGCAGGTGGCCTATCGCGGGCTGACGCCGGCGGTGCTGGCGACGGTGGCGGGGGAGGTGCAGGGCACGCTGGCGGGCGTCGCCTCCTCGCGCGAGTTCCTCGCGACGGGAGCGCTCCGGGCGCTGGCGGTGGGGCGGCCCACGCGGCTGCCGCAACTTCCGGACGTGCCGACGCTGATCGAGGCGGGCTACCCCGACGCCGACCCGCGAACCTGGTTCGGGCTCTTCGCGCCGGCCGGCACGCCTGGGCCACTGCTGTCGCGCATCCAGCGGGACGTGGCGGCGGCGCTGGAGGAGCCGGTGATCCGGGACCGGCACCTGCTGCCCAACGGCTATACCGTGCACGCGGCGACGCCCGAGGCCTCGGGCGCGATGATCGCCGCGGATTTCGCGGCCAAGGCGGATCTGGTGCGGGTTTCGGGCGCGCGGGTGGAATAGGGCGTGGCCCGACATGCCGGTGGCCATGTTCCGGTGGACTGGCCGCGCGAAACTCCTTTAAGCTTCAATGAAACGAACGGAGGCTTTCCATGACGGTCCATCGCCGCGGTCTTCTTGCCTCGGGCGCCGCCCTCGGGCTGGCGCCGCTCGCCGCGTCCTCCCTGGCACGCCCGGCCCTGGCGCAGGGGGCGCCGCTGAAGATCGGCATGATCACGACGCTTTCCGGCGCGGGAAGCTATATCGGGGCGGATATCCGCGACGCCTTTCAGCTTGCGATGGACATGGAAGGCGGGAAGCTCGGCGGCGTGCCGGTGCAACTCATGGTGGAGGATGACGGACTGCGCCCCGGACAGGGCAAGCAGGTGGCCGAGCGCTTCATGAAGAACGAGCGCATCAAGCTGCTGACGGGGATCGTCTTCTCCAACGTGCTGGGCGCGGTCGCGCCGGACGTGCTGGATGCGGGGGGAATCTATGTCTCGCCCAATGCCTCGCCGTCGAACCTGGCGGGGAAGGAGTGCAGCAAGAACTTCTGGTCCATCGCCTGGCAGAACGACAGCCTGCACGAGAGCGCGGGGCAGCTGGCCACCAACCTGGGTCAGAAGCGCATGTTCATCCTGGCGCCGAATTACCAGGCGGGGCGGGACGCGCTGACGGGGTTCAAGCGGCTCTACAAGGGCACGATCGCGGGCGAGGTCTACACACGGCTCGACCAGACGGACTACGCGGCGGAGATGGCGCAGATCCGCGCGGCGGCACCGGACGGGGTCTACCAGTTCCACCCGGGCGGGCTCGGCATCGCCTTTCTGCGGCAGTACATCCAGGCCGGGCTGATGGCGAACCTGCCGATGACGCTGGCCGCCCCATCGATGGACGCGACGACGCTGGCGGCGGTGGGCGAGGCCGCGGTGGGCGTGAACCTGACCAGCCACTGGAACAGCGACTTCCCGAACGAGCCGAGCAAGCGCTTCGTGGCCGCCTTCCAGCAGAAGTTCAACCGCCTGCCGACCTTCTATGCGCAGCAGAGCTTCGATGCGGCGCTGGCGATCGGCGCGGCGCTCAAGGGCACGGGCGGCAAGGTGGACGACACCGAGGCCTTTTACCGTGCGATGAAGCCCGCGAACTTCGAGAGCACGCGGGGCAAGTTCTCCTTCGGGCCGAACAACCACCCCGTGCAGGACTGGTGGGCGCTGAAGGTGGAGAACGTTGCGGGCAAGCCGGCGCTGGTGACGAAGGACCGGGTGCTGACCGACCACGGGGACGCTTATTCCGCGCAGTGCCGGTTCTGACATGACCCCCGGCGTGGCGCTTCTGCTGGAGCAGTTGCTCAACGGCGTGCAGCTCGGCGTCACGCTGTTCCTGCTGGCGGCGGGGCTCACGCTGGTGTTCGGGATCATGGGCGTGATCAATCTCGCCCATGGCTCGCTCTACATGGTCGGCGCCTATGCGGCGGCGGTGACGGCCACCGCCACCGGCTCGCCCTGGCTGGCGCTGCTGGCGGGGCTGGCCGCCGCCGCCGCGACGGGCATGGTGGTGGAGTTCGTCGTGCTGCGGCGGTTGTATGCGCGCGACCACCTCGACCAGGTGCTGGCGACCTTCGGGCTGATCCTGTTCTTCAACGAGGGCACCGTGCTGGTCTTCGGCCGGCAGCCCCTGTTCGTGAACGTGCCGGAAGGGCTGCGCGGCGCGGTGCGGGTGCTGCCGGGGGTGGACTACCCGGTGTACCGGCTGCTGATCATCGCGGTGGGGCTGCTGGTCGCGCTGGGGCTCTACCTGCTGATCCAGCGCACGCGGATCGGGATGCTCGTGCGCGCCGGTGCCACGCACCGGGAGATGGTGCGGGCGCTCGGGGTGGATATCCGGCTTCTCTACACGCTGGTCTTCGGGCTGGGGGCGCTGCTGGCGGGGCTGGCCGGGCTGATGGCTGGCCCGATCCTTTCCGTGCAGGTGGGAATGGGGGAGCAGATCCTCATCCTGACCTTCGTCGTGGTGGTGATCGGCGGCATCGGCTCCGTGCGCGGCGCGCTGTTCGGGGCGGTGCTGGTGGGCGTGGTGGACACCCTGCTGCGCGCCTATGTGCCGGGGCTTCTGCGGCAGGTGATGGCGGGGTCTGAGGCGGACGCGCTGGGGGCGGGGCTCGCCTCGATGGGAGTCTATCTGCTGATGGCGCTGGTGCTTCTGGCCAAGCCGCGCGGGCTGTTTCCTGCTCATGCGTAGCATCATGAGGGACGAGCGGGCCTGGGCGGTGCTGCTGCTGGTGCTCGCGGCCTTCGTGCCCGTGGTGGCTCCGATGCTGGACAGCCCGGCGACGGTGACGCTCGCCACACGGATCGCGATCTATGCCATCGCGGCGTCGTCGCTGAACCTTCTGCTCGGGGGCGGCGGGCTCGTCTCTTTCGGCCACGCGGCCTATTACGGGTTGGGCGGCTATGTCGTGGGCATTCTCTACGCGCATTACGTCTCGGGGGAGGCGTTTCTCGGCATCGTGCCCGGCACGAACGACCTTCTGGTGACGCTGCCGCTGGCCATCCTGGTGGGGGGCGTCGGAGCCCTGGTGATCGGGGCACTGTCGCTGCGAACGTCGGGCGTGCAGTTCATCATGATCACGCTCGCCTTCGCGCAGATGCTGTTTTTCCTGTTCGTCTCGCTGAAGGCCTATGGCGGCGACGACGGGCTGGCGATCCGGCGGGTGGCGCCGGTGTTCGGCATGAACCTGCGGGATCCCGCGACGCTCTACTGGATCTGCCTCGGGCTGCTGGCGACGTGGCTGTTCCTGATGGACCGCGTGTCGCGCTCGCGCTTCGGGCGGGTGCTGGCGGGCATCCGGCAGGGGGAGCGGCCGATGGCCGCGATCGGGGTGCGCACCTATCCCTACAAGCTCGCGGCCTTCGTCATCGCGGGCATGGGTGCGGCCATGGCGGGGGCGCTGATGGTGAACCAGGCGCGCTTCGTTTCTCCGGACATGATGCACTGGACCAAGTCGGGCGAGCTGATGGTGATGGTGATCCTGGGCGGGCTCGGCACGCTGGTGGGGCCGGCGCTCGGCGCGGCCGCGCTGGTGACGCTGGAATACACGCTCTCGGGGCTGACGGAGCACTGGCAGTTCATCCTGGGGCCGATCCTCGTGCTGGTCGTGCTGTTCGCGCGGGGCGGGCTGATGGGAGCGGTGCGGCAGATCGCGGGGATGCGGCGCGCGCCGGAGGCGCTGCCCGCCGGGGAGCTGCCTCCCGGTCGCGTGCAGGCGGAGGATCGGGCGGCGCCGGACATGCCCCTGCGGCCGGGGGCCGCGCCGCATGGCTGAGGAACCGGTTCTCTCCGTCCAGCGGCTGGTGAAGCGCTTCGGCGGGCTGGTCGCGACGGATGACCTTTCCCTGCAGGTGATGCCGGGGGAGCTGCACGCGCTGATCGGGCCGAACGGCGCGGGCAAGACCACCGCCATCGGACAGATCATGGGGGAGATCACGCCGGATGCGGGCGTGATCCGCTTCATGGGGGAGGACATCACGGGAATGCCCACGCCCGCGCGGGTGCGGCGCGGGCTGTCGCGCACCTTCCAGATCACGCAGCTGCTGGAGGACGACACGGCGGAGGGCAACGTCGCGCTCGCCGTGCAGGCGCGGGCGGGGCACGGGTTCCGCTTCTGGCGGGATGCGGCACGCGATGCGCGGCTGCGCGATCCGGCGCGGGCGGCGCTGGCCCAGGTGGGCCTGGCGGAGGCGCGTTGGGATGTGCCCGTGGCCGATCTCTCGCACGGGGAAAGGAAGCAGCTCGAACTCGCCGTGGCGCTGGCGACCGGGCCGCGGCTGCTGCTGCTGGACGAGCCGATGGCCGGGCTGGGCGCGAGCGAGAGCCTGCGCATGACGGAGGTGCTGCGGGCGCTGAAGGAGCGCATCCCCATCCTGCTCGTGGAGCACGACATGGACGCGGTGTTCAGCCTGGCGGACCGGATCTCCGTGCTGGTCTACGGGCACTGCATCGCCTCGGGCTCGCCCCACCAGATCCGGCACGACCCGCAGGTGCGCGCCGCCTATCTCTCCGAGGAGGAGGGGGTCTGATGCTGCGGGTGGAAGGCTTGCAGGCCGGCTACGGCGCGGCGCAGGTGCTGTTCGACGTGAACCTTGCCGTGGAGCCGGGCGAGGTGGTGACGCTGCTCGGGCGCAACGGCATGGGCAAGACCACGACCGTGCGCGCCATCATGGGGCTGAACCCGCCGCGCGGCGGCTGCGTCGCGTTTCGGGGCAAGGTGGTCTCGGGGTTGCCGCCGGAGGGCGTGGCGCGGCGGGGCATCGGGCTGGTGCCGGAGGGGCGGCAGGTCTTCCCGACGCTGACGGTGCGCGAGAACCTCGTCGCGACGGCGGCCGACCGGGAGCGCGCGGCGCATCCCTGGACGCTGGAACGCGTGTTCGCGCTGTTTCCCCGGTTAAAGGAACGCGCGGGGCAGTCGGCGCGCACGCTTTCGGGCGGGGAGCAGCAGATGCTGGCGATCGGGCGGGCGCTGATGACCAACCCGCACCTGCTGATCCTGGACGAGGCGACGGAGGGGCTGGCGCCGGTGATCCGGGCGGAGATCTGGTCCACGCTGGCCGCGCTGAAGGCCGAGGGGCAGGCGATCCTGCTGATCGACAAGACGCTGGCGGCGCTGCGGCGGCTGGCGGACCGGCATACGGTGCTGGAGAAGGGCCGCACCGTCTGGAGCGGCACGGGGGCGGAGCTGGACCGCGACGCCGAGCGCGTGCGCGCCTGGATCGGCGTGTAGCAGGGGGCGGAGCATGGATCTCGACCGCGAGTACAACGCGCGCGCCACCACGCCCGAGGTGGAGGAGATCATCGCCGCCTATCGCGCGCGCACCGATGCGGCGAAGGCGGTGCTGCCGTGGTCCACGCATTCCTACGGGCCGACAGAGCCTGAGCGGCTGGATGTGTATCCCGCGGGCGCCGGTGCGCCGGTGCTGGTGTTCATCCATGGCGGGTACTGGCGGGCGCTGGATTCCGCCGATGCCGGGTCCATGGCGCCGGCCTTCGTGGCGGCGGATGTTTGCGTGGTGTCGGTGAACTACACGCTGGCGCCGGTGGCGAGCCTCGACCGGATCGTGGACGAGTGCCGGCGGGCCCTGGCCTGGGTGCACGGAAACATCGCGCGCTTCGGGGGGGATGCCTCCCGCATCCATGTGGCCGGCAGCAGCGCGGGCGGGCACCTGGCGGGAATGCTGCTGGTGGGCGGCTGGCAGGCGGCGCTGGGCCTGCCCGAGCCTGCGGTGGCGGGGGCGACGCTGTTGTCGGGCCTGTTCGACCTCCGGCCGCTGTTGGGCACGCACATCAACGGTTGGATGAGCCTGGACGAGGCCTCGGCTGTGCGGAACAGCCCGGCATTGCTGCCGCTGCCCTCGGGCCTGCCGGTGGTGCTGACCTACGGGGAGACGGAGACGAGCGAGTTCAAGCGGCAGACGGAAGACTTCGCGCGTCGGCTCGGGGATGCCGGGTGCGAGGTGGTGGTGGTGCCACCGCGGCCGCGCTCGAACCACTTCGACATCGTGTTCGACCTCGGCGAACCCGGGAATGCGCTGCACGAGGCGACGCGGCGGAGTATGGGGAGCTGAGCCTGGCCTGAGCGGGCCCCGTTCGGAATCCTGCCGGGAACGCGCGGCTGCCGCACGCGTCACCGAACTGTCACGACGGTGACCCATCGCGGGTCATGGATCGGGAGGCAGAGGGGCGCGTTTTCTCCACGCGAAGGATTTGCATCATGGCCAGGTTCCGCATGAACCGCCGCGCGGCGCTCGCCGGCGCCGGCGCGCTGCTGGCGCAGCCACGCCTCGTTTTCGGGCAGGGCGGCGCGCCCGCCGTTATCGGTAGCGACGCGGTGCGGCCGCGGGCCGAGTGGGGCGCCAGCGCCGGCGACGTTTCGGCCGACCGCGCCATCATCTGGAGCCGGGCGGACCGCACGGCGCGGATGCAGGTGGAATGGTCCACCAGCGACAGCTTCCGCGACGCGCGGCGGGTCATGGGCCCGCACGTGACGGAGGCCACGGATTTCACGGGCAAGATCGACCTGTCGGGCCTGCCGCCCGACCAGGAGGTGTTCTATCGCGTCACCTTCCAGGATCCCACGACGCCCGGCCTTGCGGCCGAGCCCGTGACCGGCCGCTTCCGCACCGTGCCGGTATCGCGCCGCGACGTGAAGTTCCTGTGGTCCGGCGACACCGTCGGCCAGGGCTGGGGCATCGACGAGAGCCGCGGCGGCATGATGACCTATGACGCCATGCGGCGCACCGGCGCGGACTTCTTCATCCATTGCGGCGACACGATCTACGCCGACAGCGTGGTGGCCGGGGAGATCCGCTATCCCGACGGCAGCCTGTCGAAGCAGCTGGTGACGCCGGAGAAGGCCAAGGTGGCGGAAACGCTGGCGGAGTTCCGCGGCGCCCACCGCTACAACCTGATGGACCGCAACGTCCGCGCCTTCCATGCCGAGGTCGCGCAGATGTGGATGTGGGACGACCACGAGGTCGTCAACAACTGGTCGAGCAGCAAGGACCTTTCGGCCAACGCGGCCTATCACGAGAAGCGCATCGGGGCGCTGCGCGCCAACGCCACCCGCGCCTTCCTGGACTACGCGCCGCTCAGGCCAGATCCGGACGAGGCCGAGCGCGTTTACCGCCGCGTTTCCTACGGCCCCCACCTCGATCTCTTCATGCTGGACATGCGCTCCTACCGCGGGCCGAACACGCACAACCGGCAGGAGGCCGCGGGCGCCGAAACCGCCTTCCTGGGGGAGGCGCAGCTGCGCTGGCTGAAGGAAGGGCTGCGCGCCTCGCGCGCGACCTGGAAGGTCATCGCGGCCGACATGCCGATCGGGCTGCAGGTGCCGGACGGAAAGGACGGCGAGGGACGGCCGCTGTTCGAGGCCATCGCCAACGGCAACGGCCCGGTGCTGGGGCGCGAGCTGGAGATCGCGGACCTGCTCTCGGCCATTCGCGCGAACAACATCCGGAACGTGGTGTGGCTGACGGCGGACGTGCACTACACCGCCGCGCACCACTACCACCCCGACCGCGCGCAGTTCCGCGACTTCGCGCCCTTCTGGGAGTTCGTCAGCGGCCCTCTCTGGGCGGGCGGCTTCGGCCCCAACGCGCTGGACGACACCTTCGGCCCGGAGGTTGTCTGGCAGAAGGCGCCCGGCATGGACAACGCCGCCCCCGCCGACAACACGCAGTTCTTCGGGGAGGTGCGGATCGCCGGCGAGGACGGCGCGATGACGGTGCTGCTGCGGAACATGGCGGGCACCTCGCTCTGGGAGCGGCGGCTCACGCCGGACCGGGCCTGAGTTGCGGCCGGGCGCGCCCCGGGGAAGGGGCGCGCCCGGTCAGGGCAGGTTCTCGCGCAGGATGATCTCGCCCACGGGGCGGCCCATGCCGCACTCCGCTTCCCGGCCGGCGCGGATGTTGTCGAAGACCGTGGCGCAATCCATCAGCATGGCGCGCGGGTTCTGCGTGATCACCGCGTCCATGGTGCCGTCGATCAGCAGCGCGCGGGTGTCGGGCGTCAGGCCGTGGCCGATGAACACCGTCTCACGCTCGCGCCGGGCCTCGCGCAGGGCGCGGGCGATGCCGGCCGCGCCGCCGCCGATGTTGTAGATGCCGGCGAGGTCGGGGTGGCGGTTGAGCAGGGTCTTCGCCTGCCGGTGGTTCTTGCTCTCGTCGTCATGGCCCTCGCGCAGCCCGACCACCTCGATGGCCGGGAACAGCTCGGTGAAGAGGTGCAGGAATCCCATCTCCCGCTCCTCGTGCGCGCGGTAGCTGAGGCTGCCCGCGATCATCGCCACCTTGGCCGGGCGCGGGCCGATGAAGCGCGCCATGAGGTAGCCGGCGGTGCGGCCGGTTGAGCGGTTGTCGAGGCCCACATAGGCGGCGCGGCGCGCGTTTGCGATGTCCGAGATCAGCGTCACCGTGGGCGTGCCCGCCTCGGCGAGCGCGTTCACGGCCTCCCGCACGGCCGGGTGCTCCAGCGCCATGAAGGCGATGCCGTCGGCCTCGCGCGCGGCCTCCCGCAGGGCCTTTGCCAGAAGCTCGGGGTTGAAGCTGCGGATGAACTCGGCGCGGGCGGTCATGCCGAAGGACTCGAAGCGGGCGCGGGTCTCACCCACCAGTTGCCCGAGCATGGACAGGAAGCGGTTCGATCCCTCCGGCAGCAGGAAGACCAGTCGCATGGGTCGGCGGGCGCTGGCGGCATAGGGAAGCGTGTCCAGGATGTAGCCGAGCGCGGCGGCGGCGCGGACCACGCGCTCCACGGTGACCGGGCGGACGCCGGCGCGGCCGTGGAGCACGCGGTCCACCGTCGCGGTGGAGACGCCGGCCATGCGCGCCACGTCGGGTACGCGGGCACGGGGCGGCAGGTCCGGTGGAGGGCTAGAATCCATCAAAATCCATCAGGAAACGTGTTTGACCGGTCGTGGAGGGTAGGCATACCTTGGGTCCAGCTCGCAATGCATCAATTTGCATCAAGAAAAATGAGGGAGGACACCATGCCGAACACCACGCGCCGCGTCGCGCTCCGCCTGGCCGCCGGCCTGCCCGTGGCGGCCCTCATCGCCTCTCCCCGGATCGCCCGCGCGGCGGAGTTCGAGTGGAAGTACGGCCACAACCTGCCCGTCACCCACCCGCTGCACATCCGCGCGCAGGAGGCGATGGAGCGCATCCTGCGCGAGACGAACGGGCGCGTGGACATCAAGATCTTTCCGAACAACCAGCTCGGCGGCGACACCGACATGCTGTCCCAGGTGCGCAGCGGGGGCATCAACTTCTTCACGCCGTCCGCGCTGGTGATCGCGACGCTGGTGCCGGTGGCCGCCATCAACGCGCTGGGCTTCGCCTTCTCCGACTACGACCAGGTCTGGAAGGCGATGGACGGCGGGGTGGGCGGCGCGGTGCGCCAGGCCATTTCCCGCGTGAACCTCTTCGCCTTCGAGAAGATGTGGGACAACGGCTTCCGCCAGATGACCACCAGCGGGCGCGCCATCCAGGGCGCGGCGCAGATGGAGGGGCTGAAGATCCGGGTGCCCGTCAGCCCGCTCTCGATCTCGATGTTCCGCGGCCTCGGCGCCTCGCCGGCCAGCCTGCAGTTCAGCGAGGTCTATTCGGCGCTCCAGACCAAGATCGTGGACGCGCAGGAGAACCCGCTGCCGATCATCCAGGTGGCCAAGCTGTATGAGGTGCAGCGGAGCTGCGCGCTGAGCAACCACATCTGGGACGGCTACTGGTTCATCGCCAACGGGCGCGCCTGGCGCGGGCTGCCAGCGGACCTGCAGCGCATCGTGTCCAACGCCATCAACGAGGCCGGGCTGCAGCAGCGGGCGGACATCGCCGGGCTGAACGCGACGGTGCGGGCCGACCTCGCATCCAAGGGCCTGTCCTTCAACGCGACCGACCCCGAGAGCTTCCGCGCGAAGCTGCGCGATTCCGGCTTCTACGGGGAATGGAAGACCCGCTTCGGCGACGAGGCCTGGGGGCTGCTCGAGGGCGCCGTCGGCAAGCTGGCCTGAGCGGACGCAACCAGATGGCCGGACACGCCCCCGCGCTCGAGACGGCCGCCCTGCCCGCGGGCGCGGCGGCGCGGCTGGCCTTCGGCTTCGACCGCATCCTCGGCGGCGTGCTGGAAGCCGCCGCGGCCGCCCTGGTGCTGGCCGAGATCGCCATCCTCGGCACCGGCATCGTCGCGCGCTACGTGTTCCATGCGCCGATCGTCTGGTCGGACGAGCTGGCCTCGATCCTGTTCCTCTGGCTGTCCATGCTCGGCGCCGTCGTCGCGCTGCGGCGGGGCGAGCACATGCGGATGACGGGACTGGTCACCCGCGTCGGGCCGCGGGCGCGCGCGCTGCTGGAGGCGCTGGCGCTGACGGCCTCGCTCGCCTTCGTGCTGCTCGTGCTGCACCACGCGCTGGAATACGCGGAGGAAGAGGCCTTCATCGTCACGCCCGCGCTGGAGATCGCGAATTCCTGGCGCGCCGCGGCCCTGCCGGTGGGGCTGGCGCTGATGATCCCCGTGGGGCTCGTGCGGCTGATGCGGCTGGGCCAGCCCATGGCGGTGGCCTGGGCCGCGATGCTGACGGCGGCGGCGGTGGCGGCCTTCTGGGTGCTTGGCCCCACGCTGAAGCCGCTGGGGCAGGTGAACCTGGTGATCTTCTTCGTCGGCATCGTGGCGGTGAACGTGTTCGCGGGCGTTCCCATCGCCTTCTCCTTCGCGCTGGCCACCTTCGGCTATCTCGCCTGCACCACCTCCACGCCGCTGCTCGTGGTGGTCGGGCGGCTGGACGAGGGGATGTCGCACCTCATCCTGCTGGCCGTGCCGCTCTTCGTGTTCCTCGGCGCGCTGATCGAGATGACGGGCATGGCCCGGGCGATGATCGGCTTCCTGGCCAGCATGCTCGGCCATGTGCGCGGCGGGCTGTCCTATGTGCTGATCGGCGGGATGTACCTCGTTTCCGGCATCTCGGGCTCCAAGATCGCGGACATGGCGGCCATCGCGCCCGTGCTGTTCCCGGAGATGAAGAAGCGCGGCGCGGAGCCCGGCGACCTCGTGGCGCTGCTTTCCGCCACCGGCGCGCAGACCGAGACGATCCCGCCGAGCATCGTGCTCATCACCATCGGTTCCGTCACGGGCATTTCCATCGCCGCGCTGTTCACGGGGGGGATGCTGCCGGCGGTGGTGCTGGGCCTCTGCCTCTGCGCCGTGGTCTGGTGGCGCTACCGCGGCGAGGACCTGAGCGGGGTGGAGCGCTATTCCTGGCAGCAGATCCTGCGCCTCGGGCTGATCGCGCTGCCGGCCATTGCGCTTCCCTTCATCATCCGCGCCGCGGTGGTGGAGGGGGTGGCGACGGCCACCGAGGTGTCCACCATCGGCATCGGCTATTCCGTGCTGATGGGGCTGCTGGTGTACCGCCAGTTCGACTGGCGCCGCATCGGCCCCATGCTGGCGGACACGGCCTCCCTCACCGGCGCCATCATCTTCATCATCGGCTGCGCCACCGCC
The DNA here is from genome assembly GCF_042433125.1 of Muricoccus vinaceus. Classification (NCBI taxonomy): domain Bacteria; kingdom Pseudomonadati; phylum Pseudomonadota; class Alphaproteobacteria; order Acetobacterales; family Roseomonadaceae; genus Muricoccus; species Muricoccus vinaceus. The sequence goes on from NZ_JBHLVZ010000033.1 coordinate 113,866, forward strand.
ATGGCCTGGGGGCTGACGCAGTCGGGCTTCAGCCAGAGCCTGGCACGCGCCATGGGCGCGATCCCCGGCGGCGCCTGGGGGTTCCTGGCCGTGTCGATCGTGGCCTTCATCATCCTCGGCAGCGTGCTGGAGGGCATTCCTGCCATCGTGCTCTTCGGGCCGCTGGTGTTCCCGCTGGCCAAGGCGGCGGGCGTGCACGAGGTGCACTACGCGATGGTGGTGATCTTCGCGATGGGCATCGGGCTTTTCGCACCCCCCTTCGGCGTCGGCTATTACGGCGCCTGCGCGACCAGCAAGGTGAACCCCGACGAAGGGCTCCGCCACATCTGGGGCTACATGGCCGCGCTGCTCGTGGGCCTCGTGATCGTCGCCGCCATTCCCTGGTTCTCCATCGGCTTCCTTTGAAGCGCGATTCCTCCTTCAAGCGAGACACACAGCGATGAGCCGCTTTCTCGGCCAGATCCGCCAGCTCGGCTACGTGGTGCCGGACATCGAGGCCGCCATGGACTACTGGAGCCGCGTGCTGGGCGTCGGCCCCTTCTTCTACAACCCGCGCGTGCCCATCGTGAACTACCGCTACAAGGGCGAGAGCTTCGAGCCGCACAACTCCGTGGCGCTGGCCAATTCGGGGCCGGTGCAGGTGGAGCTGATCCAGTGCCGCAACGCCGTGCCGTCCATGTACAAGGACTTCACCGATGCCGGGCACAGCGGGCTGCAGCACGTCGCCTACTGGACCGACAACTACGACGCCGACCTCGCGCGCCTGACCGCGCAGGGCTTCAAGGCGGTGATGAGCGGGGAGGTCGGCGAGCGCGGGCGCTTCGTCTACTTCGACACGCATTACCACCCGGGCACGGTGATCGAGCTGTCCGAGGTCGCGGGGCCCAAGGGGGAGATGTTCCGCCTGATCCGCGAGGCCTCCGAGACATGGGACGGCAGCGAACCCGTGCGCCCCTTCCCCGACCTGTCGAAGCTCTGAGCCGATGCGGGACGACCGCTTCCGCGCGACCTACCTGATCGAGACGCCGCTCGATCCCTCGAAAGTGGCGGAGGTGATGGCGGGCGAGCAGTCCTGCGGCACCTTCACGCGCGTGGAGGGCGAGACGGACGCCCTGCGCGAGCGCGCCCGCGCCACGGCGGTGCAGGTGGATCTGCTGGAGGAGGTGGGTTCGCCTTCCCTGTCCAACGCCTGGCTCGCGCGGCGCGGGGTCGCGGGGCCGTGGCGGCGGGCGCGGATCACCATCGAATTTCCGGTGGCGAATGTGGGCGCGAACCTCGCGACCCTCGCCTCCATCGTCGCCGGCAACCTGTTCGACCTCGGCGAGGTCACGGGGCTGCGGCTGGAATCCATCGATCTGCCGCCCGCCTATCGGCGCCGCTTTCCCCTGCCCGCGCAAGGCCTGGCGGGCACGCGGCGGCTGACGGGCGTGGAGAAGGGCGTGCTCGTTGGCTCCATCGTCAAGCCGAATGTGGGGCTGAGCGCGGAGGAGACCGCCGACCTTGTCGCGCGGCTCTGCGAGGCCGGGCTCGACTTCATCAAGGACGACGAGATCAGCGCGGACCCCGACCACGCGCCGCTGGCGCAGCGCATTCCCGCCGTGATGGCGGCGGTGCGCCGGCACCAGGACCGCACGGGCAAGCGCGTGATGGTGGCCTTCAACATCACGGACGAGACGGACGCCATGCGCCGCCACGCCGACCTCGTGCAGCGCGAGGGCGGGAGCTGCGTGATGGCGAGCCTGAACTGGTGCGGCTTCTCCGCGATCGAGACGCTGCGGCGGAGCACGGACCTCGCGCTGCACGGGCACCGCAACGGCTTTGGTGCCTTTTCCCGCCACGCGCTGCTCGGCATCGGCTTCGGGGCCTATCAGGTGCTGTGGCGGCTGGCGGGGGTGGACCACATGCATGTGCACGGGCTGCAAGGGAAGTTCGCGCAGGCGGACGAGGAGGTGATCGAATCCGCGCGCGATTGCGTCACGCCGCTGGCGGGCGAGGTGGACGACCGGGTGATGCCGGCCTTCTCGTCCGGGCAATGGGCGGGCACGGCGCCGGCCACCTTCGCGGCGATCGGGCACACGGACCTGCTGTTCATGGCGGGCGGCGGCGTGATGGCGCATCCGGGCGGGCCCGCCGCCGGCGTCGCCAGCATCCGCGAGGCCTGGCAGGCCACGGTGCGCGGCGAGGCGCTGGAGGATGCGGCCGGGGGAAGCCCCGCCCTGCGCCAGGCGCTGGAGGCCTTCGGCGGCCGATGACGGCCCCGGAATACGGCTGGTACGGCGACGACTTCACCGGTGCCACCGACACGCTGGCGGAGCTGGCGCGGCGGGGGATGCGGGCGCTGCTGTTCCTGTCCGTGCCGGATGCGGGGCGGCTGGAGAAGGCGGGGCCGCTGGACGCGCTGGGCATCGCCGGGGCGTCGCGTTCCATGGCGCCCGGTGCGATGGCGCGCGAGCTGGAGGCGGTGGGGGCGTTCTTCCAGGGGATCGGCGTGCGGGCGATGCACTACAAGTGCTGCTCCACCTTCGACAGCGCGCCGGAGGTGGGCAGCATCGGCGTGGCGGTCGCGACGCTGCGGCGCTTCTTTCCCAATCCCTTCCGGCCGATCGTGGGGGGGCAGCCCAACCTCGGGCGCTTTCTCCTGTTCGCCAATCTCTTCGCGGCCGCGGGCACCGGGGGCGCGGTGCACCGGCTGGACCGCCACCCCACCATGCGCGCCCATCCCGTGACGCCGATGGCCGAGGCCGACCTGCGGCTGCACGTCGCGGCGCAGGGACTGGATGCCGCCGCGCTCGCCTATCCCGCCTATGAGCTTGGGGATGCGGCGCTGGAAGCGGTGCTGGACGAGATCCTCGCGGCCGGGCCGGAGGCCGTGCTGCTGGATGTCAGCCGGGCGGCGGACCTGGCCGTGATCGGGCGGCTGCTTCATGCGCGTGCCCGGCGAGCGCCGCTTCTCGCCGTGGGGCCGAGCGGCGTCGCGCAGGCCTGGTGCGCCGGGCGCGCGGCCGAGGCGGGCGGCACGGGGCTGGGGCCGAAATCCGGGCCGGTGCTGGTGCTGGCGGGCAGTCTTTCGCCCATCACGCGGCGGCAGGTGGAGGAGGCGCGGGGCTACCGCCGGTTGTTCGTCGATCCCGCGCGGCTCGCCGATGGCGGCGCCGAGTCGGTGGCCGCCGAGGCCTGCGGGCTTCTTGGGGCGGGGGAGGACGTGCTGATCGTGACGGAGAGGCCGGAGGGGAACGGCCTTCGCGCCGGGGACGTGGCGGCGGCGACGGCTGGGCTGCTCGCGCGCGTGGTGGCGCAGCGCCCGGTGCGGCGCCTGGGGATCGCGGGCGGCGACACCTCCAGCCTGGGCGCGCGGGCGCTGGACCTTTGGGGGCTGTCCCATGGCGGGGCGATCGCGCCGGGCGTGGCGCTCTGCCGCGGCCACAGCGACGATCCCGCGCTGGACGGGATCGAGATCATGCTCAAGGGCGGGCAGATGGGCCCGCCCGACCTGCTGGAGCGCTTCCGCGCCTGAGCGCGCGCGTCGCGTCTGGACATACCGGGGCTGCCGTCGCATGGGCGGGGCATCAAACCAGGGGATGTTCGATGGTGGAGCGGGTGATGGAAAGCGCGGTGTACCAGGAGGCGCTGCGGCATCTCTCGGCCGGGCACGGGCGCTTCGTGGAGGAGATCATCCGGCTGACGGAGATCCCGGCGCCCTTCTTCGGGGAGGAGGAGCGCGGGCGCGCCTATCTGGAGATGCTGCGCGAGGCCGGTCTCGAGGACTGCGAGATGGACGCCGAGGGCAACGTGATGGGGCTGCGGCGGGGGCTCGGGAACGGGTCGCTCATCGTGGTGGCCGCGCATCTGGACACGGTGTTTCCGGCGGGGACCGACCTGACGGTGCGGCGCGAGGGCACGCGGCTCTACGCGCCTGGCGTGGGGGACGACACGCGGAGCCTGGCGATGAACCTGGCCTTCCTGCGGGCGATGGACGCGGCGGGGGTGCGGACACGCCACGACATCCTCTTCGTCGGCAATGTCGGCGAGGAAGGCCTGGGCGACCTGCGCGGCGTGCGCTTTCTCTTCACCAAGGGGCGCTATGCCGGGCGGATCGCGGCCTTCATCTCCGTCGAGGGGCCGATGGGGATGGGGACGATCGTTTCCGGCGCCACGGGGTCGCTGCGCTACCGCGTGACCTTCCGGGGACCGGGCGGGCACAGCTTCATGGATTTCGGCATCGTCAGCCCCTCCTTCGCCCTTGCCGAGACCATGGCGGGGCTGTCGCGGATCGAGGTGCCGGCGGAGCCGCGGACCACCTTCAGCGCCAGCGTGATCGGGGGCGGGACCTCGGTGAACTCCATCCCGAACGAGGTCTGGGTGGAGGTGGACCTGCGCTCGGACTCGGCCGAGGAGCTGTCGCGCATCGACCGGGACTTCCGGGCGGTGGTGCAGCGGGCGCTGGAGGCGGAGAACGCCGCGCGCAGCACCGCCAAGGGTGCCGTGACCGTGGAGCTGCAGAAGATCGGCGACCGGCCGGCGGGCGCCATCGACCGGAACAGCGAACTGGTGGCGCATGCGACGGCGGTGGCGAAGGCGCTGGGCTTCTCGCCCAAGGTCGTCGCGAGCTCGACGGATGCGAGCATCCCGATCTCGCTCGGCATCCCCGGGATCGCGGTCAGCGCGGGGGCCGGGGCCGGGGCGCATACGCTGGAGGAATGGGTGGACGTGGAGCCGGCCCAGACGCTGCACGACATGCAGCTCGCCCTCGCGACGCTGCTCCAGACCGCCGGGATGGAGGTCTAGGCGGTAGGGCCGGGGGAGGCGGTGCCTCCCCCGGGTCTGGTTCAGGCCGCGGCCTTGATGGCGGCCTTCTTCACGTCCTCGCTGACGGCGCCCGCGAAGGTCTCGAAGTTCGCCTCGAAGCGGGACTGCAGGTCGCGCGCGGTCTTGTCGTAGGCGGCCTTGTCGGCCCAGCTCTCGCGCGGGTTCAGCACCTCGGCGGGGATGCCCGGCAGGGCCTTGGGAATGGACAGGCCGAAGAAGGGCTCCTGCACGAACTCCACCTTGGCGAGGCTGCCGTCCAGCGCCGCGCGGAGAAGGGCGCGGGTGTGCTGGATGCTCATGCGCTTGCCCGTGCCATAGGCGCCGCCGGTCCAGCCGGTGTTGACCAGCCAGACCTGGGCGCCGTCGCGCTCGATCAGCTCGGCCAGCATCTTGCCGTAGGTCTCGGGGTGGCGCGGCAGGAAGGGGGCGCCGAAGCAGGTGGAGAAGGTGGCCTGCGGCTCCTTGCCCAGGCCCTTCTCCGTGCCGGCGACCTTGGCGGTGTAGCCGGACATGAAGTGGTACATCGCCTGCGCCGGGGTCAGCTTGGAGATGGGCGGCAGCACGCCGAAGGCGTCGGCCGTCAGCATCACCACGTTCTTCGGCAGCCCGGCCATGCCGCCCTGAACCGTGTTCGGGATGAACTCGATCGGGTAGCAGGAGCGGGTGTTCTCGGTCAGCGAGCCGTCCTCGAGGTCGAGGTTGCCGCGCTCGTCGCCCACCACGTTCTCCAGCACCGCGCCGAAGCGGTGGGAGGCGTCCCAGATCTGCGGCTCGGCCTCCTTGGAGAGCTTGATGACCTTGGCGTAGCAGCCGCCCTCGAAGTTGAAGACGCCGGTCTTGGTCCAGCCGTGCTCGTCGTCGCCGATCAGCGCGCGCTCGGGGTCCGAAGACAGCGTGGTCTTGCCGGTGCCGGACAGGCCGAAGAACAGCGCCGTGTCCCCCTGCTTGCCGACATTGGCCGAGCAGTGCATCGGCAGCACGCCCTTGGCAGGCAGGATCCAGTTCATCACCGTGAAGATGCTCTTCTTGATCTCACCGGCGTAAGAGGTGCCGGCGATCGCGATGATCTTCTTGGCGAAGGAAAGGGCGATCAGCGTGGTGGAGTTGGGGCGGCCGCCGTACTCCGCCTTCGCCTCCATCTCGGGCGCGTGGAGGATGACGTAGTCGGGCTCGAAGGAGGCCAGCTCCTCGACCGGCGGGCGGATGAACATGTTGCGCGCGAACATGGCGTGCCAGGCGTTCGGCGTGACCAGGCGCACCTTGATGCGGTGCTCGGGGTCGGCGCCGGCATAGAGGTCCTGGGTGAACAGCTCGGGCTGCCCGGCGAGGTAGCCGCGGACGTCGGTGGTGAAGGTCTCGAACTTCGCGGGGTCGAGCTTCTGGTTGACCTTGCCCCACCAGATCTCCTTGGTGGTCTCGGGGTCGTCGGCGACGAACTTGTCCTGGACGGAGCGGCCGGTGTGCTGGCCGGTGACGGCCATGAAGGCCCCGTCCGCCGAGAGGCGGCCCTCGTTGCGGCGTAGCGCGTGCGTGGTCAGGCCCGTGGCCGTCAGGTTGGCGTGAAGGGTAGCGGGCGCGGCCACGCCGGTGCCGGACAGGGCTGCGGCGTTGCGGGAATCGGTCATTGTGGGCGTTTGCCTCCGGCTGGCAGGGTCCGCTGCGCGTCACGGACGAAATCACGAGGGGCCGGGATGTCTCCGGGGCCGAAGGCCAAATTACGGCCAAACCGGTGCTTTACGCAAAATAACCTACCAGTTACTTTTGCCCCTAAGCGCATGTTAATTTGGTGCGGTGCGGCAGGTGCGTCGCCGGGCCGTTTCGGTGCCGAATCGCGGTGCGGGTGGTACGGGACACGCGCCAGGGGCGATGCTTTATGGTAATGAAAGCTCAATAAAAGCCGCAAGGATCGTCCATGCCCCGCATCACCCGCCGCGCCGCCCTGGCCGGCTGCCTCGCCGCCGCCAGCCTGCTGCCCGCGGGCGCAAGGGCAGCCCTGCCCGACCGTCCTCTCCGTCTTGTGCTCGGCTTTCCGCCGGGCAGTGGGCCCGACGTGGTGGCGCGGCTGCTGGCGGACGGCCTGCGGGAGGCGCTGCCGGCCGGGGTGGTGGTGGACAACAAGCCCGGCGCGGCCGGCGCCATCGCGGCGCAGGAGGTGGCGCGAAGCGCGCCGGACGGCACGACGCTGCTGCTGGGGGAGGTCGGGCAGCTGGCGATGGCGCCCAGCACCTATGCGCGGCTGAGCTACGACCCCGCGCGGGACTTCGCGCCGGTGGCGGAGGTGGCGGCGATCGACTTCGCCTTCGTGGTGCCGGCGGCCCTGCCGGTTTCGGCCTTCGCGGACTACCTGGCCTGGGCGAAGGCGCAGCCTGGGGTGTTCATGGGCACCTTCGGGGCGGGCACGCCCGGGCATTTCGGGGCGGCGATCCTGATGGCGGGCGCCGGGCTGAAGGGGGAGGCGGTGCATTTCCGCTCCACCGGCGATGCCATGACGGCGGTGCTGAACGGTGCCGTGCAGGGGATGTTCGGCACGGTGGCGCTGGTGGCGCCGCAGGTGCGGGACGGCCGGTTGCGCGCGCTGGCGGTGACGGGGCCGGCGCGGTCCGCGCTGATGCCGGATGTGCCGAGCGTGACCGAGCTGGGCCAGCCCGACCTTGCCTTCGACGCCTGGTTCGGGCTGGTGGCACCGGCCGCGACCCCGGCGCCGCTCCGGGGGGAGCTGGAGGCGGTGGTGCTGCGGGCGCTGGGCAACCCGGCGCTGCGGGCACGGATGCAGGAGGCGGGGTTCCGCGTGGCGGCGAAGGGGCAGGCGGAGTTCGGGGCACTGATGCGGGAGGAAACGGCGCGCTGGGCCGGGGTGGTGAAGGCGACGGGGTTCCGCGCGATCGAGTAGCGGCTTTCGTGCTCAGGCCACGAAGATGCGCACCCGCACCGTGTCCGGCCGCCGTTCCCCGAAGCCCAGAAAAAGGCGGCTGTGCAGCCAGGCGTGTTCGGGGGAGGGTGTTTCGAAAACGGGGGTGGTGCGGAAATAGACGCGCTCGGGCGGGACGAATTCGCCGCGCAGCAGCCGGGCCATGTCCTCGGGGGCGGCGTGGCGGAGGCCGCGGTTGGTGACCTGCACCAGGGCGCCGTTGAGCAGCCGGACGGTGTAGCGGGCCACGATTTCCGTTACGCCATCGGCGCGGATGAGCTGGGTGTCGGTGCCGCCGGGCAGAAGCTCGCCCTCCAGGTGGGGGCCGGCGATGCGGCCACCCAGGATGGGCACCACCCGCCGTTCCCCGCCGGGCACGGGGCCGATGACGATGGGCGTGGCAACCTCGCAATCCAGTTGCGCGACGAAGTCTTCCTCGCGGCCGGTCACGGCACGCCCTCGGGGGCGGGGTCAGGGCCAGGGCCGAGGTCGGGCTTCGGGCCGGGTTTCGGCGTGGGCGCCACGCCCTCGCCCGGTGCGGGGCGAAGCTCGGCCTGGCGCAGGCGGTGGGCCCTGGCGAAGCCCAGCACCATCTGCCCGCCCATGGGTTTGATCCGCCAGAGGCCGAAATCGGCGAAATCCGCGTAAAGCTCGGCATAGGGGTGGCGGGCGAGCCAGACGGCCTTCAGGCCGGCGTCCTCAATCGGCTCGGCCAGGCCGGTGACGGTGACGCGCGGCGTGGTCTGGGGGTTCGGCCCGTCCGGCTCGCCCAGGAAGAGCAGGGCGCAGCGCGGGTCGCGCGCGAGCTGCCGGGTGTGCTCCGACAGGGTGGAGAGCCAGAGCAGCACGGCGCCGTCCTCCGCGATGGCGGGGGTGACGAGGGAGGCGAAGGGCTGGCCGCCCTCCCCAGCCGTGGCGAGGGTGGCCGCGGAGGCGGCGCGCATCAAGGCGCGGGCCAGGATGCCGTTGTCGGGTGTGCCGTTGTCATGGGTCCTGTCGGCCGGGGCGGGGCCCTGGACTTCCTGGGCCCCCCCGTCTCCCGGTGCGCGCTCGGTCATGGCATCCTCCCGCCATATTCGGGGCCCATACAGGCCCGTCCGCCTCGTCTTTGGCCCGTGAAGGACGTCCGATGCCCCATACCATCGCCCTGGTGGATGACGACCGCAACATCCTCACCTCCGTTTCCATGACGCTGGAGCAGGAGGGATTCACGGTGCGCACCTACACCGATGGGGAAAGCGCGCTGCAGGGGCTGCTGGCGCGGCCGGTGGACCTGGCGGTGCTGGACATCAAGATGCCGCGCATGGACGGCATGGAGCTGCTCCAGCGCCTGCGCCAGCGCAGCGGGATGCCCGTGATCTTCCTCACCTCCAAGGACGACGAGCTGGACGAGCTGATGGGGCTCCGGCTGGGGGCGGACGACTACATCACCAAGCCCTTCTCCCAGCGGCTGCTGCTGGAGCGGATCCGGACGCTGCTGCGCCGCAACGAGGCCAGCCGGGCGGAGGGCTCGGGCACGCCCCAGGGCGGCGTGATCGCCCGCGGAGACCTCGTGCTGGACGAGACCAAGCACACCTGCACCTGGAAGGGCGAGCAGGTGCAGCTGACGGTGACGGAGTTCCTGCTGGTCAAGGCCCTGGCGACGCGGCCGGGCATGGTGAAGAACCGCGACCAGCTCATCGACGCCGCCTATGGCGAGAACATCTACGTGGACGACCGCACGATCGACAGCCACGTCAAGCGCGTGCGGAAGAAGTTCCGGGCGGTGGACGACAGCTTCGGGCAGATCGAGACGCTCTACGGGATCGGGTACCGCTACAAGGAGGCCTGAGGGGAACCCATTCCCCCCGGCCCGCGCCGGCCGGTCCTTTCCACCTCGTTGCGGAATGCTTGCCGCGCGCGCCGCCATCGTTGCAGAATGCGGTGGATGAGGACGTGAAGGCGGTCTCGCCGCCGAGCGGGGAAAGCATGCACCGTTTCACGGGCCTGGCCTGGCTCGCGCTCGCTTTCATGGCCACGGCTGGCCTGACTCTTTCGGGGCCCGCTTCGGCGCAGCCGGCGCAGGATCCAGCCATGCGCGGCCGCTACCTCGTCGAATCCATCGCGGGATGCGGCAACTGCCACACACCGCAGGGGCCGGACGGCAACCTGCCGGGCCTGACACTCGCCGGCGGGATGGTGTTCGACGAGAAGCCGTTCCGCGCCGTCTCCTCCAACATCACGCCCGACCCCGAGACGGGCATCGGCCGCTGGACCGATGCGCAGATCATCCTGGCGATCCGCGAGGGCAAGCGGCCGGACGGCACGATCATCGGCCCGCCCATGCCGATCGAGCTCTACCGCGGCCTGTCGGACCGCGACGTGGCGGCCATGGTGGCCTATCTGCGCACGGTGCCGCCGGTGCGGAACGCTGTCGCGCCGAGCGAGTACCGGATCCCCCTGCCGCCCGCCTATGGGCCGGCGGTGGCGAGCGTGCCGGACCCGCCCGCGGACGACCCGGTGGTGCGCGGGCGCTACCTCGCCGGCCCGGTCGGCCATTGCGTCGAGTGCCACACGCCGATGGGCGAGGGCGGCCGACGCGACTGGTCCCGGATCGGCGCGGGTGGGCAGACCTTCGAGGGACCCTGGGGCGTATCGGTCGCGCGCAACCTGACCTCCCATCCGGAGGCGGGCCTGGGCGGCTGGAGCGACGCGCAGATCCACCGGGCCCTGCGGCAGGGTGTTTCGGCCGATGGGCGACGCCTTTTTCCGCCCATGGGGTTCCAGTACTACGCAAAGATGAACGACGACGACATGCGCGACCTCGTCGCCTACCTGCGTTCGCTGCCATCTCTCCCCTGACGCGTCCGGATGGCCACGGAGCCCCGCTGCAGCCGCTGGGCGCGTGCCACATCGTCGCCGCCTTCCTGGCCTGACCGCGCCGCTGATTTCGTCCTATGCTGCGGCCATGCCGGATGCCAGCGGACCCGTTACGACCGACCTGCCCCCTGCGGTTCCGATGGAACGGCGGCGGACAAGCCGGCGCTTCTCGCCGCTGCTGCGGCGCATCCTGCTGGTGAACATGCTGCCGCCTTTCCTGCTGGTGGCGACGCTGCTCTACCTCGACCAGTACCAGGACGGGCTGCTGGCGGCGGAAGTGCAGGGGCTGCGGACCCAGGCCCGCATCTACGCCAACGGCATCGCCGAGGCCGGCGTGCGCATCCAGGACGATCGCGCGACCCTGGTGCCGGAAATCGCGCGACCGCTGCTGCGCCGGCTGACCGAGCCGAGCACGGGCACCCAGGCGAAGCTTTTCGACAACAACGGCCTGCTGGTGGCCGACAGCCGCGTGCGGGAGGGTCCGGGAGGCGCGATCGTGACCGAGCCGCTGCCGGCGCCGAGCCAGCCGGGACCGGTGGCGGGGGTGATCGGCCGGATCTACGAGCGCGTGCTGGACTGGTTTCCCCGTCCTCGCGTGCGCGGCCCCGCCGTGGTGGTGGACGAGACGCCCGGCGCCGCCTCCTTCGACTGGCAGCCGGACCTCGGCCCCGACCGGCGGGAGGAGCTGCGGCTGGCGCTGGAGGGGGGCGTGAACCCCTATGTGCGGCGCACCGCGGACGGGCGGCTGCTGGTGTCGGTGGCCGAGCCGGCGCGGCGGGCGAACCAGCCCGTGGGCATCGTGCTGCTGACCCGCGAGGCGCGGGAGGTGGACCAGCGGGTGATGGAGATCCGGGGCTCCGTGCTGGCGCTCTTCGCCATGGCGCTGGCGATCACGGTGGCGCTGTCCCTCTACCTGACGCGCACGCTGGCCTCGCCGATGCTGGAGCTGGCGGGCTCGGCGGCCTCCATGCGGCAGGGCAAGGGGCGGGGCGGCTCGGTGCCGGCGCCTCTGATGGCGCGGCAGGACGAGATCGGCATCCTGGCCCGCGCGCTGCAGAGCGGCACCAACGCCCTCTGGGCGCGGGTGGACAGCAACGAGCGCTTCGCGGCCGATGTGGCGCACGAGCTGCGCAACCCGCTGACCTCCGTGCGCTCGGCCATTGAGACGTTGCGGCGGGTGGAAAACCCGGACCAGCAGAAGCGGCTGCTGGCCATCATCGCCGAGGACGCGGTGCGGATGGACCGGCTGATCGGCGACATCGCCGACAGCTCCCGCGTGGATGCCGAGCTGTCGCGCGCGGTGTCGGAGCCGGTGGACATCGCGCCCATCCTGTCCACCCTCGCGGAGCTGCAGGCGGCGACGCGCGGGGAGAACGACCCGCTGATCGAGCTGGACGCCCCGGCCTCGCTGGTGGTGCGGGGCGTGGAGGGGCGGCTGGTGCAGGTGCTGCGGAACCTGCTGGGCAATGCGCTCTCCTTCTCCCCGCCCGCGGGCCGCGTGCGGGTGCGGGCCAAGGTGACCGGGGCGGTGGCGGAGATCGCCATCGAGGACGAAGGGCCGGGCATACCGGAGGCCAAGCTGGAGGGGATCTTCGACCGCTTCTATTCCGAGCGTCCCCAGGGCGAACGCTTCGGGCAGCACTCGGGGCTGGGGCTGTCGATCTCCCGCCAGATCGTGGAGGCGCTGGGCGGACGTATCATGGCGGAGAACCGGCGCAACCCGGATGGCGGCGTGGCGGGGGCGCGCTTCGTGGTGCGGCTGCCGGTGGTTTGAGGCAGGGGCGCGGGACCGCATCGGCCCGCGCGGCATCGATGGCCGGGGCTGCCGGGGCCCTGCGGTGCAAGGCGCTGCCGGGGTCTTGCGCGGCACATTCCGGGGAACGCGCCGCTTCGGAAGCCCGTGGCGCCTCAGTCCACGCGCGCGCCGGATGCGCGCACGATGGCCGGCCAGCGCGCCGCCTCGGCCCGCACCAGGGCCGCGAAGTCCTCGCGGCTGCCCGAGGCCAGCTCGAAGCCCTGGGCGCGGAGATTGTCGGCGACCTCCGGCTTCGCCATGGCCGTGCGCGTTTCCGCGTGCAGGCGGGCCAGGATGGGCTCGGGCGTGTTGGCGGGAGCGAGCAGGCCCTGCCAGGTCACCACCTCGAAGCCGGGGAAGCCGCTCTCGGCCACCGTGGGCACCTCCGGCAGCGCCGGGCTGCGCGATGCGCCGGTGACGGCCAGGGCGCGGATGCGGCCTTCCCGGATGTGCTCGATGGCGGCGGGCAGGGTGACCAGCAGGCTGTCGATGTGGCCGGCCACCAGGTCCACCACGGCGGGGCCGCCGCCGCGATAGGGAACATGGGTGGTGTTGAAGCCGAGCGTCTGCCCCAGCAGGATGCCGCCCAGGTGCCCGATGCTGCCGTTCCCCTGGGAGGCCAGGGTGACGGCCCCGTCCATCTCCTGCGCCAGACGGCGGAAGCCGGCGAGGTTCCGGGCCTCCAGGCCGTTCTTCACCACCAGCACCTGCGGCGCGCGCACCAGCTCGGCGACCGGCGCGAAGTCGCGCACGGGGTCGAAGCCGATCTTGGAATAAAGCGAGGGATTGATGGTCAGCGGGTCGGAGCCGATCAGCAGGGTCAGGCCGTCCGGCTTGCTGCGTGCCGTCAGCTCGAAGGCGATGTTGCTGCCGGCGCCGGTGTGGTTCTCCACCACCACGGGCTGGCCGAGCGGGCCGGTCAGCGCCCGGGCGACGCTGCGGCCGAGGATGTCGAGGCTGCCGCCGGGGGCCACGGGCACGATGATGCGGAGCGAGCGGTCGGGCCAGATGGGCTCGTCCGCCTGGGCGCGGGCCGGGCGGGCCATGGCGGGCGCGGCGCCGAGGGCCAGGGGGGCGGACAGGCTGGCGGCGAGGGCGAAAAGGCGGCGGCGGGACAGGTCGCTCATGGGAATTCCGGAGACCACAGTCAGTTTGGAGTTGGTTTTTCTCCCACCCCAGGGTTATTACGCAACAGAAAGATTATCTTGGCACCTATGCACTCCTGGGGAGATGGATTTTGCCTGTAGCGGGAATGGTGGAGATGGACCCGACGGACCGCGCGATCCTGCGGCTGATCCAACGCGACGCGTCCCTCTCGCTGGCGGCCATCGCGACGGAGGTGGGGCTGACACCCACGCCCTGCTGGAAGCGCATCCGGCGGCTGGAGAAGGCGGGGGTGATCGCCGCGCGCGTGACGCTGCTGGACCCGGCGCGGGTGGGGCTGCCGCTCTCGGTTTTCGTGGCGCTGGAGATCGGAGACCATTCCGCGGACTGGATCGAGGGCTTCGCCGCCTCGGTGGCCGCCATGCCGGAGGTGCTGGAATGCTGGCGGATGGGCGGCGACGTGGACTACCTGCTGCGGGTCGCGGTGGCGGACATGCCGGCCTATGACGCCTTCTACCGGCGGCTGACGGCGACCGTGCCGGGGCTGCGCAACGTGACCAGCCGCTTCGCGATGGAGCGGGTGAAGGGCACCACGGCGCTGCCGGTGTGAGGAATCCCGCGCCGCCCCATGGCCCCGCGGCCCGGCCTCATGTCGGGCGACCTCGTTGCACTCGGTTGCCCGGTCAATCCCGCTGCCGCATAACCGCTCCGTGACAAGCGCCGCCCCGCACCCCGTCCTGATCGCGCCCTCCCTCCTGGCCGCCGACTTCACCCGCCTGGGCGAGGAAGTCCGGGCCGTGGAGGCCGCGGGCGCCGACTGGCTGCACCTCGACATCATGGACGGGCATTTCGTGCCCAACATCTCCTTCGGCCCCGCCCTGGTGCGCGCGCTGCGCCCGCTGAGCCGCATGCCCTTCGACGTCCACCTGATGATCGCCCCGGCCGACCCCTATCTCGCGGCCTTCGCCGAGGCGGGGGCGGACCTGATCTCGGTCCATCCCGAGGCCGGGCCGCACCTGCACCGCTCGCTGCAGACCATCCGCGCGCTCGGCAAGAAGGCGGGCGTGGTGCTGAACCCCGCAACGCCGGTCGAGAGCGTCGCCCATGTGCTGGACCTCGTGGACCTGATCCTGGTGATGGCGGTGAACCCGGGCTTCGGCGGGCAGTCCTTCCTGGACAGCCAGCTTTCCAAGATCGCGACCCTGCGCGGCATGATCGAGGCCAGCGGGCGGCCGATCCACCTGCAGGTGGATGGTGGCGTCACGGCCCGCACGGCGCCCCTCTGCATCGCGGCGGGGGCGGATGTGCTGGTGGCGGGCACGGCGGTTTTCGGGGCGGCCGACCGCGCGGCGGCGGTGGCGGCGGTTCGCGGGGGCGCGGCATGAGCGGCAACTGGCTTCGCGGCGCGCGGCGCACCCTTTCCGGGCTCAAGCCCATCCGGGTGCCCGAGGCGCCCTCTCGCGCCTTCCGGGACCTCTGGCCCGGGGATGCCGCGCGCGGGCAGCGCCTTCTGCAGGGGGAGATGGAGGTGGCGGGCACCGTGCGGCCCCTGCCGGACGATCCCAGCGCCTTCGGCCCCGGGGCGGGCAGCCCCACCTGGCGCACGGCGCTGCACGGCTTCGCCTGGCTGCGCGACCTGCGGGCGCTGGGCACGGATGCCGCCCGCATGCACGCGCGCGACATCGCCCGCGCCTGGCTGGAGGCGCCGGGCACCGACCCGCTGGCGGCCACGCCCGAGGTGACGGGAGCGCGGCTCTCGGCCTTGCTCGGCCACTGGGACTTCACCGCGGCCACGGCGGAGGACGGGTTCCGGCGCGCGCTGATGACCCGGCTGGCGTCGGACGCCCGCATGCTGGTGGCGAGCCTTCCGGCCGAGGCGCGGCACCGGGGCGCGCTGGTGGCGCTGAAGGGCGCGCTGGCGGCCGCCGTGGCGCTGGAGGAGGAGCCCTGGCTGTCCCGCTGCCTCCGGCTGCTGCCGGCCGAGATCGACCGCCAGATCCTGCCGGACGGCGCGCATGTGGAGCGGAGCCCCGGCATCCTGCTGCTGGCCCTGCAGGACCTGATCGAGATCCGCAACCTGCTGCACGGCGCGGGCATCGAGGCGCCGCCGCACCTTTCCCACGCGCTGGACCGCGCGGCGCCCGCGCTGCGGCTGTTCCGCCACGGCGACGGGGGGCTGGCCGCCTTCAACGGCACGCGGGAGGAGGCGGCGAGCCTGCTGGACTTGGTGCTGACCCAGGCGCAGGCGCGCGGGCGGGCGCCGCTGATCCTGGGGGATGCCGGGTTCCAGCGCCTCCAGGCCGGACGGACGCTGGTGATCGCCGATTGCGGCGCGCCGCCGCCCAAGGGTGGTTCCCCCGGCCCGGGCGGGCTGCCGCGCGGGGCGGACCGCCACCACCACGCGGGAACCCTGTCCTTCGAGATGTCCGTGGGGCGGGACCGCATGATCGTGAACTGCGGCGCGGCCCCGGCGGCGGAGGGCGCCTGGCGGGACGCGATGCGCGCCACCGCCGCCCATTCCACCCTGACCCTGGCCGACACCAACAGCAGCGAGCTGACCGAGGAGGGCCTTGGCCGCCGCCCCGAGCACGTGGAGGCCGAGCGCCACGAGGCCAGCGGCGCGCAGTGGCTGGAGGCGACGCATGACGGCTGGCGGCGCGGCTTCGGCGCCCTGCACCGCCGCCGCCTCTACCTCGCGGAATCCGGGGACGACCTCCGGGGCGAGGACCTGGTGGAGGCGGAGCAGCCCCCGGCCTTCGCGGTGCGCTTCCACCTGCACCACGCGGTCACGGCCATTCCGCACGAGGATGGCGGATCGGTGCTGCTGCGCCTGCCCTCCGGATCCTCCTGGCGGCTGCGGGCACGGGGCGGGGTGGTGAGCGTGGAGGACAGCGTGCAGCTCTTCGGGGAAGCGCGGGCGACCCGGCAGGTGGTGGTGTCCGCCGAGGCCGGCTCGGGCGGCATCCAGTGGGCGATCGGGCGGGTGGCGGCGGGCGAGGGCTAGCCTCAGCCCAGGAGGGCGGCGGCCAGGTTCACCGCGGCGGCCACCACCACGGCGTTGAACAGGAACGACAGGGAGGCGTGGCCAAGCACCATGCGGCGCATCCGGGCCGTGCGGGTCGTCACGTCCGAGACCTGGGCGGTCATGCCCACGGTCATCGCGAAGTAGAGGAATTCGGGGAAGTCCGGCCGGTCGTTGCCGGGGAAGTCCAGGCCCTCCCCGCGCAGCCAGTGCACATGGGCGTAGTGGTGGGCGAAGAGCACCTGCACGAAGAGCCATGACACCACCACCGTGCCGCCGGCCAGGACGGCGGCGCCCCCGGCCTGGGGCGTGCCCTTGGCGGCGGCGAGGTCCGCGACCACGGCAGCCAGGGCCGCCAGTGAGGCGAGGGTGCTGAGCAGCAGGATCGCCCACTGGTCCGCGTCCAGCTCCGCCGCGCGGCGGGCGAGGGCCTCGGGTTCGTCGTCCC
Source organism: Muricoccus vinaceus (assembly GCF_042433125.1). Classification (NCBI taxonomy): domain Bacteria; kingdom Pseudomonadati; phylum Pseudomonadota; class Alphaproteobacteria; order Acetobacterales; family Roseomonadaceae; genus Muricoccus; species Muricoccus vinaceus. The sequence goes on from NZ_JBHLVZ010000033.1 coordinate 130,808, forward strand.
ACAGCGTGGCGGTGATGGACACGGCGTAGCACAGCGCCGAGGCGTTCCAGGCGGCCAGCGTGGCGCCGGTGCCGCGGGCGCCCAGGACCCAGGCCAGCAGGCCCGCCCCGACCCCCACGGCCAGGGCCGTCAGCAGGATGGGGCGGCGGCCCAGGCTGGGGAGCATCATCGGCGGAGCATCACGGGCGGGTCGGTGCCGGCTCCCCGATGGGTGCGACCTCGCCGGTCATGCCGGCCAGCACCTCGGCCACGTGGCGCACGCGCAGGTCGCTGCCTTCGCGCTTGAGGCGCCCGGCCATGTTCAGCAGGCAGCCGAGATCGCCCGCCAGAAGGGTGTCGGCGCCGGTGGCGCGGATGTCGGCCACCTTGTCCGTGACCATGCGGGTGGAGATGGCCGGGTACTTCACGCAGAAGGTGCCGCCGAAGCCGCAGCAGAGCTCCGGTTCGGCCAGTTCCTTCACCGTCAGCCCGGGCACCCCGGCGAGCAGGCGGCGGGGCTGGGCGCGCACGCCCATCTCCCGCAGGCCCGAGCAGCTGTCGTGGTAGGCCGCGACGCCGTCATAGGCGGGGCGGGGGGCGGTGAAGCCCATCACGTCCACCAGGAAGGAGGTCAGCTCGTGCGTGCGGGCGGCCAGGGCCTCGGCCTTGCCGCGATAGGCCGGGTCGTCCTCGAACAGGGAAGGATAGTGGTGGGCGATCATGCCGGCGCAGGAGCCGGAGGGGGCCACCACGTGGTCGAAGCCGAGAAAGGCGTCGATCACCGGGCGGGCGAGGTCGCGCGCGGTGGCGCGGTCGCCGCTGTTGTAGGCGGGCTGGCCGCAGCAGGTCTGGGTGGAGGGGACCTCCACGAGGCAGCCCGCTTCCTCCAGCAGCCGGATCGCGGCGAAGCCAACGCTCGGGCGGTAAAGGTCCACCAGGCAGGTGACGAAGAGCGCGACGCGGGGCTTTGTGTCGGACATCGGGTGCAAGATAGGCGCGCGGCGCGGCGCAGCCAACGGCCGGCGCTCAGCGCGGGCGCAGCACCCAGATCCGCCCGGTTTCGCGCATGCGGCCCGCGGCCAGGCCTGCTTCCTCGCCCCATCCCCAGAACAGGTCGGCCCGCGCCGCGCCGCGGATGGCGCCGCCGGTGTCCTGGGCCATCACCAGCCGCTCCATGGGCGCGCCGGTCAGGGGGTGGCGGGTGGCGATCCAGACGGGCAGGCCGAGCGGCACATGGGCGCGGTCCACCGCCACGGAGCGGCCGGGCGTGAGGGGGACGCCGAGGGTGCCGGCCGGGCCGCCGGCGGCGGGCAGGTCGTCGCGCCAGCGGAAGAACACCCAGGACGGGTTGGCATCCATCAGCGCGCGGGCCTCGGCGGGCGGGGCGGCATGGAGCCAGGCGCGCAGGGACTGCATGGACACCTGTTCGCGGGTCATGGCACCGCGCTCGATCAGCAGGCGGCCGATGGGGACGTAAGGCTGGGCGTTCTTGCCGGCATAGCCCAGGCGGCGCTCGGTGCCGTCGGGAAAGACGGCGCGGCCGGAGCCCTGGATCTGGAGAAAGAAGGCGTCCACCGGATCGGCCCAGGCGAGGACGGGGCCGGGCCATTCCCCGGCCGCGACGGCGGCCTCGATGGTGGCGCGGGGAAGGTCGGGGGCTTCCACCAGGCCAAGCAGGGGGGCCGTGAAGCCCGGAGCGGGCACGGGGGAGACGCGCAGCACCGGCTCGTAATAGCCGGTGATCAGGCCTTCCCCGGCGGGGCTGGGTTCGAAATGGCGAATAAAGAAGGCGCGGGCGGCGGTCTCGTCGCCCGGGGGCAGCCGGGCCGCCTCGGCACAGGCGGGGGCGAGGAGTCCGGGATCGGCAAGGGCCAGGCAGCCAGCCAGAAAGGGCGGCAGCGCCTCGGACAGGCGGTCCCGCTCCCAGCGGGGACCGTCCGCGCAGCCGGCCAGCAGAAGCAGGGCGAACGCGAGGCCGCACGCCCCGAGGCGGCACACGCTCAGGCGGAGCGCGTGCCGGTGAGCTTCCAGGCGGGGTCGGAGCTGCGGACGTCGCGCTGGAAGGTCCAGATGTCCGTCAGCTCCGTCACGGCATCGGTGCCGGCCACGGGCTTGCCCGTGCTGTCCGTTGTCATGTTCACCTGGTCGGACACGAAGCGCACGGTGACCTCGGCAGTGGTGCCGCGCAGGTCGGCGCCGTCGATGCTGGCCTCGCGGATCTCGCGGATCTCGGTGCGCTGCACCTCGCCCCTGCCCTCGCGCTCGGTGATCGCGCCCTCGAAGCCGGCATAGGTCTCGTCGGACAGCAGGGAGCGGAGCATCTGGCGGTTCCCGGCGGCGAAGCCCTCCACGATCATGCGGAAGGCACCCTCGGCGCCGCCCAGGAAGGCGGCGGGGTCGAAGGAAGGATCGGCCGAGCGGATGCGCGCCAGGGCCTGCCCCACGGGGCCGCGGGCATCGGGCACGCCGCGCACCGGAGGCGCGGGCACGGCCGGGGCCTGGCCGGCAACGGGAGGCACGGGAAGGCCGCCGCGCTCGCCCGGCGGGCGCTCGAAGCCCGTGCGCCGGCCCAGCACGCTGCGCAGGCGCAGCACCAGGAAGGCCGCCACCATCCCGAACAGAATCAGGTCAATCGGGAAACCGCCGCCCTGCATCATGATCTCCTCATGACACAATAGTTAGGTGCGCGGAGGCGCCACCGCAACCGGGGCGGAGGGGAAGGGGATGTCCGGAGGCGCCCCGGCGGCGTTGTGCGACCAGCGGCTGCCCGCTATCGGCAGCAACGAGACCGGAAATCACCGCCCATGATCCTGCTGCGCCACGGCCAGAGCGAGTTCAACCTCCACTTCACCGCGACCCGCAAGGACCCGGGGATCGAGGACCCGCGCCTGACCCCCCTCGGGCACGAGCAGGCGGAGGCGGCCGCCGAGGCGCTGGCGGCGGAGGGCATCACGCGCGTCCTGGCCAGCCCCTATACCCGCGCGCTGCAGACGGCGGCGCCGCTGGCGCGCCGGCTGGGCCTGCCCGTGCACGTCCAGCCGCTGGTGCGGGAGCGCTACGCCTTCAAATGCGACGTCGGCTCCCACCGCGACACCCTCGCGGAGGCCTGGCCGGAGCACGACTTCGCGCATCTGGACGCCGTGTGGTGGCCGCAGGAGGAGGAAGGGGGCGACAGCGTCATCTCCCGCGCCCGGCTGTTCCGCAGCGAGATGCGCGAGCAGCCGGACTGGCCGCACACGGTGGTGGTCTGCCACTGGGGCTTCATCCTGGCCATGACCGGCCAATCCGTGATGAACGGGCAGTGGCTGCGGATCGATCCGACGGAGGAAGGCCCGCTCACCGTGACCTGGCAGCACGGCTGATCCGGGCGGCATGGGCGCGCAGGCGGCCTGACAGCGTGGCCGCCGCGTGCTACCGGCGGCGCCTCCGACGCCCTTGCCGAGGCTCAACACCATGTCCGACCTGCCACCGCCCCCGAACCAGCCGCCCAACGGCGCGCTGAACCAGCAGCCCCAGGGTCCGCTGGTGGTGAACCTGCAATACGTGAAGGACCTGTCCTTCGAGGTGCCCGGCGCGCCGGAGATCTACACCTCCCTGCGCGAGCAGCCGCGCATCGACGTGGCGCTGGACGTGCAGGCGCGCGCCATCCAGGAGGGCGGCAATGTCTTCGAGGTGACGCTGCAGATCCGCGCCGACGCCAAGACCACGGATGGCACCACCGCCTTCATCGCGGAACTGGCCTATAGCGGCATCTTCACCGTGAACGTGGGCGCGGACGTGCTGGAGCCGGTGCTGCTGGTGGAATGCCCCCGGCTGCTCTTCCCCTTCGCGCGCAACATCCTGTCCGACGTGACGCGCGACGGCGGCTTCATGCCGGTGGCGCTGACGCCGATCGACTTCGTGGCGCTGTGGCAGTCCCGCCGCGGCCAGGGCGGCGCGCCGGCCAGCACCGCGCTGGCGTGATGCCGGGCGGGCCGGGCATCACGCCCGGCCCCCGCCGCATCCCGACCCCTCACGCGTCCTCCGGCGCGACGGGGGCCGCCGCCTCGGCCTCGGCGGCGAGGCAGTTCAGCGCGTCGCGGAGCGAACGCGCCTCGCAGGTGCGCGTGCCCTCCTCCCGCAGGGCGGCCAGCACCGGGCTGTCGCGCCCGGCGCCCCAGACCCCCGCCACCAGCAGCGCGTCCGGGAAGCGCCGGCGCAGGCGGCGCATGGCATAGCGGGCGCTGGCCGCGCCGCTTCCGCCCTCCAGCGCGGAGAGCACCACCGCGCGGGCACCCGGAGGCACCGCTCCGCGATTGCCCGGAGGCACTGCCTCGCGAGTGCCCGGAGGCACCTCCCTGGCGGCGCGCAGCGCCTCGTTGCTGAGCGTGGTGGCGCCGTAGCCGGCCAGGGACAGAACCTGGACCAGCATCGCCGTTGCCTGCTCGTCCAGCCGTCCACGGCCGGCCACGCAGAGCACCGTGCCGGGGGCGCCCCATTCCGGCGGCGCCGGCGCGGGCGGGGGCGGCGGTTCCGCGGTCCCGGTCTCGGCCCGGCCTCCGTCGATCCGGTCGGGCGCCGGGTCCACCGGGCCGTCCTCCCCGACGGCCGGGGGATCGATGTCCTCGTGCTCCGACAGGTCGTCCAGCAGCACGTCCACGCGGGCGCGCAGCACGTCCAGCCGCCCGCGGTTCAGCGCCCCCCGGGTGGCGTCTCCCTGGGCCAGGGCGAGGCCGGGCAGTGCGATGGTGTCGTAGTAGTCCAGCAGGGGCAGGGCGCGGAGCTGCAGCTCGGCCTGCTCCGCCAGCCCGTCGCCGTCCCCGGCCAGGGCGCGCTGGTAGAAGGCCTCGGGCGGCGCGAGGGCCGCGCGGTCGCCGAGAAGAACATCAAGGAATTCCAGCCGGTCCACGTGGCGGCCCAGCACCACCAGGCCGACGGTGAGCGGGGTGGCCAGCAGCAGGCCGACCGGGCCCCAGAGCCAGGCCCAGAAGGCGGTGGCCAGCAGCACCGCGACGGGGGAAAGGCCGGTGGAGTGCCCGTAGACCATGGGCTCGACGGCCTGGGCCATCACGGGCTCCACCACCGCGAAGAGCACGACGACCCAGATCAGCATGGTCCAGCCCGGGTCCACCGCGATGGCGAGGAGGAGGGGGAAGGCCGCGGCGATGAAGCCGCCGATGAAGGGCACGAAGCGCATCATCCCCGCGATCACGCCCCAGAGCAGCGGGTTGGGGATGCCGATGGCCCAGAGACCGGCGGCGATGACGCCGCCGAAGAAGGCGTTCAGCGCCGTCTGCGCGAGGAAGTAGCGGGACAGGCGGGAGGCCGCGTCGTTCAGCGCGGCCGTGGTGCGCTGGAGGTCGCGCGAGCCCATCAGCTTGATGAGCCGGTCCCGCAGGTCCTCGCGGTAGAGCAGCAGGAAGACCACGAAGACGATGACGATGCCGGTCGTGGCCACGGGGCCGAGTAGCGGGCCGACCACGCGCTGCATCACCACGAGCATGCCCGGCGCGGGCTCGCGCACCTCCACCGGCAGGGGCGGGAGGCCGGGATGGGCGGAGGGGGCGGCCGGGGAGGCGGGCTCGGCCTTGGAGGAAAGCCCCTCGCCGAGGGAGCGCAGCATCTCGGAGGCGCGGCCGAGCGGGCCCTGGCCGCCGAAAAGGCCGTTCAGCTTCTGGGACACGGTGCTCTGGTAATAAGGCAGGTCGTTCGCGAGCTCGGCGAGCTGGCGGCCCATCAGGGCGCCGATGCCGGAGATCACCGCGACGGCCAGCACCACTCCCAGCATCTCGGAGGCGATGCGGGGCACGCCGACGCGGCGGAAGGCCCGCACCACGGGCGCGAGCACGAAGGCCAGCAGCACGGCCAGCGCCAAAGGCACCAGAAGTTCCCGGGCGAGGTAGAGCACCCCCACCAGGGCGATGCCGGCGTAGAAGATCCCCGGGCCGCCGCTGGGCACGCCCGCCGCGGGAACCTCGGCGGACAGGTTGGAGCGGGCGAGGCCGATGGGCCTGGAGGTGGCGGGGCGGGGTCCGACGGGGTCCGGCATGGTCTCCACTTGGGCGAGGGCCGGATCGGAACGCCCAACGGCCGCGCATGTTACAGGCCGCGGCCGGTCCTGGCGCAGGTTCCGTTCCATTGGAGGAGCCGCCGCGGGTGCGGCGCCGGCGCCTTCCGTTCAGCGGGACCAGATCCGGGCCAGCGCGCGCGCGAGCTGCGCCCGGTCCACCGGCTTCTCGCAGCGCGGGGCCGACGAGTAGGGCGCCGGGATGGCCGCCGAGTCGTAGCCGGTGGCGAAGACGAACGGCACGCCGCGGGCGGCGAGGGCCTCCGCCACGGGATAGACGCGCTCGTCGCGCAGGTTGATGTCCAGCACCGCGGCATCCAGGGGCGGGAGCCCTTCCTCCAGCAGGCCGAGGGCATCCTCCACGGAGCCGGCCGGGCCGAAGACCTCCGCGCCCTGCTCCTCGAGCGTGCGGACGAGCTCCATGGCGATCATGTACTCGTCCTCCACCACCAGCAGGCGGCGGCCGCGCAGGCTGTCCGGCGGGGCTGCCTCCTGCCCGGTCGAACTGCTGACCTCGTTCATCATGGGCTTTCCGCCTCCCGCGCTCTCACCGGCACCAGGATGGTGCAGCGCACGCCATCCGGCCTGAACTCCAGCCTGGTTTTCGCCCTCAGTTGATAAGGAAGCGCCCGCTCGATCAATTCCGTTCCGTATCCCCTGCGCCGCGGGGACGCATCTTCCGGCATGGCGACGCCGCTCTCGTTCCATTCGAGCAGCACGCCCGGCCTGGTCTCGTCGGCCGCGAAATCCCAACGGACGGCAAGCCGCCCGCTGTCCTGGGCCAGGGCGCCGTGCTTGACCGCATTGGTGGCCAGCTCGTGCACCGCCAGCGCGATGGCCTGGGCCGAGTTGGCCGGCAGGACGACCGGCGGGCCCTCCACGGTGATCCTGCCGGTCCCCAGGGCGCCGTCGCCGTGGGCGGTCAGTTCCGCATCCAGCAGGGTGCGGAGGTCGATATCCTTGTGGTCGCTCCGGGCGAGAATGCCTTGCACGCGGCTCAACACCTGCAGCCGGCCCTCGAACTCATTGCGGAAGGCCGTGAGCGAGGGGCTCTTCCGGATGGTCTGGCTGGCAATGGACTGCACCACCGCGAGGAGGTTGCGGGTGCGGTGCTGCAATTCGGCCAGCAGCACGCCCTGGCGATCCTGCAGGCCGCGCAGGTCGTGGATGTCTGTCATGGTGCCGACCCAGTCCCCCGCCCCGTCCCGGCCGGGATCAACCGGACGGGCGCGGGTCTGGTGCCAGCGGTATTCCCCCTCCGCCCCGCGCCGGATGCGGTGCTCGACGTAGTATTCGCCCCGCTCCCTCGCCTCCTCCCAGGCCTCTTGCGTCGCCAGGCGGTCCTCCGGGTGGATCGCGTCGAGCCAGCCGAGCCCGACGCTTTCCTCCAGGGTCAAGCCCGTGAAGTCGATCCATTGCGGGCTGCCCCAGGTGCGGTGGCCATCCGGGCGCGTTCGGAAGACCAGCTGGGGGATGCTGGTAGCCAGGAGGCGGAAGCGCTCCTCGTTCGCGCGCAGCGCCGCGTTGGCGCGGTAAACCTCCGTCCGGTCGCGGACGATCTTGACAAAGCCGTCCTCCGGGTTGCGCAGCGGCACCAGCGAGCCCGATGCCCAGAAGCGCGAGCCGTCGCGCCGGCGGTGCCAGCGCTCGTTCGCGGCCCGGCCATGGCGCGCCGCCCCCTCCCGTTCGGTCCGGGGCTCGCCGGCGGCCTGGTCCTCCTCGGTGAAGATCACGTCGGCGCTGGAACCGATGATGTCCGTGGCCAGATAGCCGAAGAGGCGTTCGGCGCCGATGTTCCAGCTCGTCGCGGTGCCGTCATGGGCCGTCGTGTAGATCGCGAAGTCGGTCGAACTCTCGACCAGGTGCTCGAACAACTCATCCTGTGGAGCGGGCTGGGGTTTAACCGGAAGGTTCAATCCTTGACTCACCGGGCCTCCTCTGGATCCCGCCGCCGGGTGTGACGCGCCCGGCCGGTCCATGCGCTTGTTGCGAACAGTGGAACAAGCGCGCGGGGCCGCGCGAGTTCCCCGGGGTGCAGGGGCAAGGGCTTGGCAAGAGCGGCGGAGGGGCATCCGGGCTGGTCCGGGCCGTCGGTGCCGGTGCCCGAACTGGTGCCCGAACTGGTATCGGAACTGGTGTCGGTGCTGGCCGGATGGGCGGCTCGCCCCTATCTTCCGGGCCCAACCTCCCGCTTTCCCTTCCAGAGACACCAGGCCCCGATGCGCGATCCCGACTTCACCGGCTATGCCCCCAACCGTGTTCCCGGCGTGACGGCCGAGGAGGTGATCGAGGTCACCTCCCGCCACGTGCCCTGCGATGGCGGCGGCGTGGGCGGGCACCCCCGGATCTGGCTGCGGATCGAAGGAAACGAGATCACCTGCCCCTACTGCTCCCGCACCTTCCACCTGGCGCCGGGCGCCGGGGATGACGGCCATCACTGACGTGACGGAGCCCCAGCGGGAGAGCGCGGACGAGGCCATGGACAAGGTGCCCGCCGCCGATCCCATCCTGGCCGAGGTGGACCCGGGCCGGCACCTGATCCTGGTGGACGGCTCCGGCTACATCTTCCGCGCCTTCCACGCGCTTCCCCCGATGACCAACCCGGCCGGGGTGCCCGTGAATGCCGTGTTCGGCTTCACGCAGATGCTGGCGAACTTCCTGTCCAAGCATGCGGGCAGCCACATCGCCGTGGTGTTCGACGCCTCGCGCTCCACCTTCCGGAACCAGCTCTACCCCGAATACAAGGCGCAGCGCCCGGAGGCGCCGCCGGAGCTGGCGCCGCAGTTCGCCCTGATCCGCGACGCCACCGACGCCTTCTGCGTGGCGCGCGTGGAGCTGGACGGCTTCGAGGCGGACGACCTGATCGCGACCTATGCGACGGCCTTCGCCAAGGAGGGCGGGCAGGTCACGATCGTGTCCTCCGACAAGGACATGATGCAGCTCGTGGGTGGCGGCATCCGCATGCTCGACCCCATCAAGCAGAAGCCGATCCACGCGGCCGAGGTGATGGAGAAGTTCGGCGTGATGCCGGACAAGGTGGTGGAGGTGCAGGCCCTGGCCGGCGACTCCACCGACAACATCCCGGGCGTGCCGGGCATCGGCATCAAGACGGCGGCGCAGCTCATCGAGCAGTACGGGGACGTGGAGACGCTTCTCTCCCGCCTGTCCGAGATCAAGCAGCCCAAGCGGCGCCAGGCCCTGGAGGAGAACGCGGAGAAGGCCCGCATCTCCCGCAAGCTGGTGGAGCTGGACCGCAACGCGCCGCTGCCCCTGCCGATGGAGGGCCTGGCCACCCAGGCGCCGGAGGCGGGGAAGCTGATGGCCTTCCTCAAGCAGCACGGCTTCCGCTCCGTGCAGCACCGGCTGGGCCTGGACGCGAATGGCGAGGTGCCGAAGTCCCGCCCCGCCGGGCCCGCGCCCGCCCCGGTCGCGCTCACCCTGCCGGCCGAGGGCGCGCCCTTCGGCCCCTACGAGACGATCACCACGATCGATGCCCTGCACGCCTTCGCCGAGGCCGCGCGGCTGGCGGGGGTGATGGCGCTGGACACCGAGACGACGAGCCTCGACGCGCTGAACGCCTCACTGGTCGGCATCTGCATGGCGGTGGCGCCGGGGCGGGCCGCCTATCTGCCGCTGCGGCACGAGGGGACGGACATGCTGAGCCCCGCGCCCGAGCAACTGCCCTTCGACGCCGCGATTGACGTGCTGCGGCCGCTGCTGGCGGACCCTTCCGTGCTGAAGGTGCTGCACAACGCCAAGTACGACCTGGAGGTGCTGGGGCGCGAGGCGAACGGGGCACTGGAGGTGTCGCCGTTGGACGACACCATGATGATCTCCTACAGCCTCGACGCCGGGCGGCATGGGCACGGCATGGACGAGCTGTCGCGCCGCCACCTGTCGCACCAGCCCATCACCTATGACGAGGTGACGGGGACGGGGCGCGGGCGGAAGTCCTTCTCCCAGGTGCCGCTGGACGAGGCCACGCGCTATGCCGCCGAGGACGCGGACGTGACGCTCCGGCTGTGGCACGCGCTCAGGCCCAGGCTGCGGACGGACGGCGCGCTGGTGCTCTACGAGCAGGTCGAGCGGCGGATGATCACCGTGCTGCGCGACATGGAGGTGGCCGGCGTGAAGGTGGACGGGCCGGCCCTGAAGCAGGCCGGGGCCGAGTTCACCGAGCGCATGGCGGCGCTGGAAAAGGAGATCCACGAGATCGCGGGCCGTCCTTTCGCGGTCGGCTCGCCCAAGCAGCTCGGCGAGATCCTGTTCGGGGAGATGGGGCTGTCCGGCGGCAAGAAGGGCAAGTCCGGCGCCTTCTCCACCGATGCGGCGACGCTGGAGGAGCTGGCGGCCTCCACCGGGCACCCGCTGCCGCGCAAGGTGCTGGACTGGCGGCAGCTCTCCAAGCTGAACTCCACCTATGTGGAGGGGCTGCAGGCGCAGCTCGCGGCCGACGGGCGCGTGCACACCGATTTCTCGATGGCCATCACCAGCACGGGGCGGCTCTCCTCCACCGAGCCGAACCTGCAGAACATCCCGATCCGGTCGCAGGAGGGCGCGCGCATCCGCCGCGCCTTCGTGGCCGAGCCCGGTCACCTGCTTCTGGCCGCGGACTATTCCCAGATCGAGCTGCGGCTGCTCGCGCACGTGGCCGAGGTGCCCTCGCTCCGGGAGGCCTTCGCGACGGGGCAGGACATCCATTCCCGCACGGCGTCGGACATCTACAAGATCCCGCCCGACAAGGTGGACCGCGAGGCCAGGCGGCGGGCCAAGACCATCAACTTCGGCATCATCTACGGCATGTCGGCCTTCGGCCTGGCCGGGCGGCTCGGCATCGGGGCCGGGGAGGCGCGCGGCATCATCGATGCGTACTTCGCGCAGTACCCGGGCATCCGCGACGCCATGGAGCGCTTCAAGGAGGACGCGCGCACCAACGGCTACGTGCTGACGCCCTTCGGCCGGAAGCTGTGGATCCCCGAGATCGGCGCGCGCGACCAGTCCAGGCGCGGCAATGCCGAGCGCGCGGCCATCAACGCGCCCTTCCAGGGCGGCGCCGCCGAGATCATCAAGCGCGCCATGGTGCGCCTGCCCACCGCCCTGCGCGAGGCGGGGCTGCGGGCGCGGATGCTGCTCCAGGTGCATGACGAGCTGCTGTTCGAGGTGCCGGAGGAAGAGGTGGAGGCCACGAAGCCGGTGGTGCAGGTGGTGATGGAAGGGGTTGCCACGCTCCGCGTGCCGCTCGCCGTCGAGATCGGCACCGGTCACTCCTGGGCGGAGGCGCATTGATGAGGCTGGCGGGGCCCGGGGGGACCTCGGCGCACCCCGCCGGAGCGATGCTGCGGCGAGGCGTGGGCGGACTCAGTCCTGCGGCCCCGCAGAAACTCAACGCCATAACGGATCGGAAAACGGCTCGCGCGAAGATGTAAAATTATTCTAAAGCTCCCCATTCAAGAGATCGGGATCATTTTCTGGACAAACAACCTGTGACGGTATAGGAACGATCCCGGCGGTTGTCGCCCGGGGAGCCAGGTGGTGCATTCCGGATTGGAAGGTCGGCGTATCCTGGTGGTGGAGGACGAAGCCCTCATCGCCATGGTCATCGAGGATACCCTGCGCGAAGAGGGCGCCGAGGTCGTGGGCGCCGCCGCGAGCGTGAACGAGGCCCTGCGGCTGATCACGGAGAACAACGGCCCCCTGGATGCCGCCGTGCTCGACGTGCGCCTGGGCGACAGCCACGTGCTGCCGGTCGCGAACCGGCTGGCGGCTCTCGGCCTGCCGTTCGTCTTTGTCACGGGCTACCAGCAGGCCGATATCGAGGTTCACCGGGGCGCGCCGGTTCTGCGCAAGCCTTTCGACACGGACGAACTGACGGCGGTGCTCGCCGGCCTTCTCCGGCCCCGCTGAGGACGTTCAGGGCGCGGCGTCGCCCATTTCGCAGCGGACCAGAAAAACCGAGCGCTCCGCGATCTCGCCCACCTCCACTGCCCCGCGCGCGGGAAGCGTCTCCCCCGCCAGCGCGGGCGTCACCCCCGCCGCGCGCAGAAAGGCGATCGCGCGGTCCGCCTTCACGGCGAAGTTCACGTTCTGCATGGGTTCCCGCCGCCCGACCAGGCTGGCCGACGTGATGCCCACCACGCGGCCGCGCATGTCCAGCAGGGGGCCGCCGGAATTGCCGGGCTGCAGCGGGGCGCTGAACTGCAGGTTGGCGGGATTGTCGCGGAAGCCGGCCAGCCCGCTGACCTCGCCGCGCGTCAGCTTGGCGTCCGAGGAGAGCAGGCCAGAAAGAGGGTGCCCATAGGTGATCACGTCCTCTCCCCGCCGGGGAAGGTCCGGGCGGAAGGGCAGAACCGGCCCGGTCAGGCCGGGCACGCGCAGCACAGCCAGGTCCAGGTCGCGGTTGGCCTGCACGGGTGCGACGGCGGCCAGGCGATGGCCGCCGGGCGCGCGCAGGGTGATGCGGGCGCAGTTGTTCACCACGTGCTGGTTGGTCATCACCCGGTCCGCGGCCACCAGGAAGCCCGTGCCGCTGGAGACGCTGCCCTCCCGCGGCGCGGCGGCCCCACGACGGCCGGGCCTCGGAGGCGCCTGCTGCGGGGTGGGCTGCACCGCCCCGGGCTCCAGCGCCACCAAGGGGTTGGCGCAGACGTCCTGGCCCGTGGCCACGGCCTCGCGTCCGTCGGCGAGGCGGAGGCGGATGTCGAGGCGGCAGGGCTGGCCCGCCCTGCGCCGGAAGGTCTTCTCCGCTCCCGCCGGCAGGGTCTGGCGCAGGCGGTTGCGGCCCCGGGCGGCGGCGCCGGCCTCGGTGGAAACAAGGCCCACCGCCTCCTGGCCCGTGCGGTTCAGCAAGCGCCAGCTGCTGGCGGGCGCCTGGGCCAGGGCTGGTGGAGCCAGGGCCGGGGAGGCGAGGGCCAGGGCCAGGACGGGAAGAAGCAGGAAGCGCATCACGGCATCGTGACGCAATCGCAAGGAAGGCGGGAGGGGGTTTCGCTTCTCCGCCTGGCCTCACTGCTCGCAGCGGATGAACACGGTGGAGCGGCCGGCAATCTCCCCCACATCGGCGGTGCTGCGGTCCGTGCCGTTGCTGGTGGCTGCGGTGGGGGTGATGCCGGCGGCGCGCAGGAAGGCGGCGGCGCGCTCGCCCTTCACGGCGAAGTTGATGTTCTGGGCGATATCGCCGGTGCGGCCCGCCACCGCCTGGGCGTTCAGCTTGGAAACCACCACGCCCACCAGGTTGCCCTGCATGTCCAGCAGCGGGCCGCCGGAATTGCCGGGCTGCACGGGGGCGCTGATCTGGAACTGGTCGGCGTTGTCGCGCAGGCCGGCCAGGCCGTTGATCTCGCCCCGCGTGAGCTTCGCGTCCGAGGAAAGCAGGCCGGTGAGGGGATAGCCGTAGGCCACCACGCCTTCTCCGCGGCGCACGGGCGGCGACTGGCGGAAGGACAGGAAGGGGCCGGTCAGCCCGGGCACAGTCAGCAGCGCGAGGTCGAGGGTGGCATCGGTGCGGGCGGGCGGGGTGGCGGCGTGGTTGCGGCCGTCGGGGCCTCGCACCAGCACGCGGGCGCAGTTGTCCACCACGTGGCGGTTGGTCATCACGCGCTCGGCCGCCACGAGGAAGCCTGTTCCGGTGGCGGCGCGCACGCCGGGGCGGGGCACGGCCTCGGGCGGCGTGGGCACGGGCACGGCGCGGGCGGCGGCGGCCACCGCGCCGGGTTCGAGCGCGATCTCGCGCCCGCCGCAGATCTCCTGGTTGCGGGAAACGGCCTCCCGGCCATCGGCCAGCACCAGGCGCAGGTCGAAGCGGCAGCCGGCCTGGGGGTTGGGGCGGAGGCGGTACCCGGCATCGGCGGCCAGGGGGCGGGGCAGGAGGTTGCTGCCCCAGTCCGGCCGGCCGCTGCGCACGGCGTAGAGGGCGGTCGCCTCCTGCCCGGTGCGGTTCACCACGCGGAAGCCCTCCTGCGCCGCCGCGGGCGCCTCGGGCGTGGGCGACTGGGCCATGGCGGCGGGGGACAGCGCCGGCGTGGCCAGGGCGAGAGAGAGCAGGGCGGCGGGGAGGATGGGGTGCATCGTCACGCCGATGTGTGGAAGCGGGGGCCCGCCGTCAATCCGGGCCACCGCGCCAGAAGATCATCATGGATCCGTCCCTTGCCAACCGGGCGAACACTCTCTACCAGAGTAACCTATTGATTTTGCTAAAAATTGATGCACAGGTCACAAGATGAACAGCTGTTCATGCGTTGACCCGCGCGAGGAGATGCCGATGACCTGTCCTGCCGAACGGCCCATGCGCGCATGATCCGGCCGAACGCACCGCGCCTCCGGCGGCTCGTCCGGGCCGCCCTTCCCCTTCTCGCCCTGGCGGGGCCCGCCCTTGCGCAGCAGGGTGGAAACCCCGGCAGCAGCGATCCGGCGGCCCCCGCCCTGTTCCCGGGGCTGGAGGCCCGCCGGGCAGCGCTGGAGGAGCAGGGATGGCTGATCCACGGGCAGGCCACTTTCGTGCTGCAGGGGCATCCCGGCTTCCGTTCCCCTTACCGGGCGGAAGGGAGCATGCGTCCGGCGGCGCAGGCGGCGAACACCTTGTCCACCGACCTGATCATCGGGCGGCGCCTGTGGCACGGGGCGGAGGCGGTGGCGGATCTTTCGGTCACGCGCGGCTTCGGCCTGTCCAACTCCACGGGCGTCGCGGCCTATCCCAACAACGAGGCCTTCCGGCTGGGCTCCACGGAGCCGACCTTCTTCGTTCCGCGCGCCTTCTTCCGCCAGACCATCGGGCTTTCCGGCGAGATGGAAGCGGCGGGGGACGATCCCCTGCGCTTCAACACCCCTCTCCCGCGGGAGAGGGTGACGTTGACGCTGGGCAAGTTCTCGGTCTGGGACATCTTCGACCGCAACGCCTACGCCCATGACGCGCGCACGCAGTTCCTGAACTGGGCGCTGGTGGGGGCGGGGGCGGTGGACTACGCCGCCGATGCGCGGGGCTGGACGGTGGGCGCCGCGGCGGAGTGGGAGAACGGCATCTGGGGCCTGCGCGGCGGTGCCTTCCAGGTGTCGCGCCGGGTGAACGGGCTGTTCCTGGACCCCGCGCCCACCCGCGCCTTCCAGGTGCTGGGGGAGGTGGACCGCTACACCCGGCTCGGCGGGCGGCCGGGGGCGGTGCGGCTGATCCTGGGCCTGTCGCGGACGCGGCAGTCCACCTGGGGGGAGATCGACCCGCTGGACCCGGAGAGCTTCGACAAGAACCCCAGCGGTTACCGGCTCAAGCGCATGGCGGCGCTGACGCTGGAGCAGGAGGTGGCGGAGGAGCTGGGCGCCTTCGCGCGGCTGTCCTGGAACGACGGGCGCACGCAGAACTGGATGTTCACCGAGATGGACCGGGCGGTCTCGGCCGGGCTGTCGCTGCGCGGCGGGCGCTGGGGCCGGCCGGAGGACACGGTGGGGCTCGGCGGGAATGTCGGCTGGGCCTCGGAAGGGCGGCGGCGCTTCCTGGCGGCTGGCGGAATCGGCTTCATCACCGGCGACGGCACGCTGCGCGGCGGGCCGGAATACCTGGCGGAAGCCTTCTACGACGCGGCGGTGGCGCCGGGGATCAACATGGCGCTGGACGTGCAGCACGCGGTGAACCCCGCCTACAACAGGGATCGCGGGCCCATCACCTTCGTTGCGCTGCGGGCACGGGTGGCGTTCTGAGCGCGGGCGGAGCGTTGCGCGCGAGGCACCCTCACGCGCCATCGCAGCGTCGCCCCACAAGCGCCCTGAAAGTCACGGGCAAGCCCGGTGACGCGCGCCCCGCCGCGGCCTAGAAGAGCCTCTGCCCCAACCTGCCGGGGCTTTCTTCCAAGGACGATCCGGTGATCAAGACCATCCTCAAGGGCGTGCTGCTGCCCTCGCTGGCGCTGCTGGCCGCCTGCGCCACCCCGCCCGCCATCACTCCCGCCGTGGCTCCGCCGCCGGAGGAGGCCTTCCGCCCCGTCTGCGAGCAGCGCTTCCCGGGTGCGACGCCCTTCGCGGTCTCGAAGTGCATGTACGAGGAGCTGGACAAGTCGCGCGGCGTGACGCCGGCCAACGCCACCCCGGCCGCCGAGCCCACGCCCGCCCCGGCCCGCGCGAGCGCGCCCGCCCGCGGCGCCCCATCCCGCAGCACTCCGTCCCGCAGCGCTCCCGCGGCGCGCCGCGCCCGCTGAGGCCGAGTCCCGGCCCGGGTCACCGGGCCGGGGACGCGTCGCGGTCATGCGCGAGGCGCCCGGCGACATAGGTGGCCCGCACCGCGCGCTCGTCACCGAGCGCGGTGAGGGCGAAAAGCGTGTCGGCCAGGTCCGGGCGCCCCCCGGTGCGCAGCGCCAGCTCCGGCGTTGCGCCCGGGTCCAGCACCACGAGGTCGGCCTCCATTCCCGGCGCCAGGTTGCCGATGCGGCCTTCCAGCCGCAGCGCCTGGGCGCCGCCCTGGGTTGCCAGCCAGAAGGCCTGGGCGGGGTGCAGGCGCGCGCCGCGCAGCCGCGCCACCTTGTAGGCGTCGCCCAGGGTGCGCAGCGCGGGCAGGCCGGTGCCGGCGCCGACATCGCTCCCCAGGCCCACCCGCACTCCGGCCGATTTCACGTCGTGCAGGCGGAACAGGCCGCTGCCCAGGAACAGGTTGGAACTCGGGCAGTGGGCGACGCCGCAGCCGGTGCCGCACAGGGCCGAAAGATCCTCCTCCGTGACGTGGACGGCGTGGCCCATCACGGCGCGCGGACCGGCGAGGCCCGCGCGCGCATAGACGCCGAGATAGGATGGCGCGGCCGGGAAGAGTTCCTTGACCCAGGCGATCTCGGCCTCCGTTTCGCAGAGATGGGTCTGCACGAAGGTGCCGGGGTTCTCGCGCCAGAGGCGGCCCGCCGCTTCCAGGGCGGCGTCCGAGCAGGCCGGGGCGAAGCGCGGCGTGATGGCGTAGAGCAGGCGCCCGCGGCCGTGCCAGCGGTCGATCAGGCGCTGGGTGGCGGGGATGCCGTGGTCGGTGCCGTCGCGGAGTTCGGGCGGGGCGTTGCGGTCCATCAGCACCTTGCCGGCCACCAGGCGAAGCCCGAGGCGGCCGGCCTCCGCGAAGAGGGCGTCGGCGGAGTGCTCGTGCACGGTGCAATAGACGCAGGCGGTGGTGGTGCCGGCGCGCAGCATCGAGCGCAGGAACAGGGCGGCGATGCGCGCGGCGTGGCCGGGGTCGGCGAAGCGCGCCTCGGTGGGGTAGGTGTAGCGCGCCAGCCAGTCGAGCAGGGTTTCCCCGAAGGCGCCGGTCATCTCCATCTGCGGGTAGTGCACATGGGTGTCCACGAAGCCCGGGCCGATCAGCGCCTCGGGGTGGTGGTGCACGGGCATGTCGGCGGGGTGGCGGTGGCGCTCGGCCGCGTGGTCGCCCAGCGCGGTGACGATGCCGCCCCGCATCACCACCAGGGCGTCCGGCCAGTGGATGAGCGCGTCGTCCGGATCGGCGGCGAAGGGGTCGTGGCGGAAGGCGAAGGCGGGGCCGCGCAGCGCCAGCGGACCATCGCTCACGCGGGCCGCCGCACGTTCGGTTGAGGGACGCTTGCGGCGCGCGGGCGCGCGTGGCCTCTTGCCCGATCATTGGGACGGAAACCGCCATGCTGCGCCGCCAGATCCTGCCGCTCCTCGCCGCACCCGCCCTCATCGGGCGCGCCTCCGCCCAGGGGCGGACCATCACGCTCGTCGTGCCTTATGCAGCGGGCGGCGGCACCGACATCGTGGCGCGCGAGCTTCTGCCGATGCTGATCGAGACCACCGGCCAGAACATCGTGATCGACAACCGCGGCGGGGCGGCCGGGCATGTGGGCGCGCTGTCCGTCACCCGCGCGAGGCCGGACGGGCTGACGCTGCTCTTCGCCGTGTCCACCAACATCGTGGTGAACCCGCACCTGCAGCGCAACGACCGCACCGACCTGTCCACCGCGCTGGTGCCGGTGGCCAAGGCCAGCACCTACCAGTACCTGCTGGTGATCGACCCGCGCGTGCCCGCCAACAACCTCCAGGAGCTGATCGCGGCGGGACGGAAGCCGGGAGCGGACTTCACCTATTCCTCGGCGGGCGTGGGCTCCAACAACCACCTGGCGGGGCTGCTCTTCTCCGAGGCGGCAAAGGTGCCGATGGAGCACATCTCCTATCGCGGCACGGCGCCCGCGCTGCAGGACGTGGTGGCGGGGCGGGTGACCATGAACTTCTCCTCGCCCTCGCCCGCCATCCCCCTTGCGCGGGACGGGCGGCTGCGGCCGATCGCGGTGACGGGGGAGCGGCGGCTGGCCTCCATGCCCGATGTGCCGACGCTCGCCGAGGCCGGGCTGCCCGGCATCGTCATCCTGGGCTGGCACGGCCTCTTCGCGCCCGCCGGCACGCCCGACGCCGAGCTGGACCGGCTGGAGGCGGCGGCCAACAAGGCCGTCCGCGACCCCCGCTTCGCCCGCAGCCTGGAGCGCGACGGGCTGGAGCTGGCGGCGCCCGCCCCGCGCGCCGCCTTCGCGCGCGAGGTGCGCGACGAGTACGCCTTCTGGGGCAGGAAGGTGCGGGAGCTGGACCTGAAGGCCGAGTAGCCGCCGCAGCACTACTTCCCGGTCCAGACCGGCTTGCGGCGCTCCAGGAAGGCGGCGACGCCTTCCTTGAAGTCGGCGCTGGTGAAGGTCAGCGCCACCATGTCGTCCGCGTTGGCGCCCCGCAGCGCGTTCTCGCGCAGGCGCTTGAGCGTGGTCTTGGCGGCCTGCAGCGTCAGCGGCGCGTGGGAGGCGACCGTGCGGGCCAGGGCCTCGGCGCGCACCAGAAGCGCTTCCTGGTCGGGCAGGACCTCCGTGACGAGGCCGAGCGTCCTGGCCTCCTCCGCCTCCACCAGGCGGGCGGTGAAGATCAGCTCCAGCAGCCGCCCGGGGCCGAGGAGGGCGGAGAAGCGCGCGTAGTTGCCGAGCGAGAGGGTGTTGCCCAGCGTGCGCGCGATGGGCACGCCGAAGCGCATGTTGCTTGATGCGATCCGCAGGTCGCAGACCCCCGCCACCCCCGCGCCGCCGCCGGTGCAGGCGCCGTTGATGGCGGCGATGGTGGGCTTGGGGCAGTCCTCGATGGCGGAAAGCACGCCGCCGATGCGCTCCTCGTAGTCCAGTGCGTGCTGGGCCGTGGTGAAGCTGGTGAACTGGGAGATGTCGGTGCCGGCGGCGAAGGCCTTGGGGCCGGCGCCGGTGATGACCCAGGCCTTGATGGCCGGGTCGCCCCCGATCTCGGCGGCCTTGGCGGCCAAGCCCTCGTACATGGCGAAGGTGAAGGCGTTCATCGCCTGCGGGCGGTTGAGGGTGGTGACGAGGATCCCGCCATCGCGCACCTCATGGATCAGCTCTTCCTCGGGCATCGACCGCTCTCCTCGCCGGGTTCGGCGGGAGGGTGCCCGCGCATCGCGGGTGGGGGAAGGGGTGCGCCGGCGTTGCCGCCGTGGCCCGGCGGCGGCAATCTTCGTCCCCATGCCCGACGGTGCGCCGAACTCCCTGCCGGACGACCGCCTGATCGAAGCCGCCGCCGCGCGCTATGCCGGGGCCTCGCGCTTCACGCGTGGCTATGTCGGATCGAAGCTGCGGCGCGATCCTTCCACGGCGGCGATCCTGGCGCTGGCGCGAGGGGCGGGGGGCCTCGGGCACCTGGCCGACCTCGGCTGCGGGCGGGGGCAGCTGGCGCTCCTGCTTCTGCTGTCGGGAGCCGCCGCGCGGGTGACGGGGATGGACTACGAGGAGGCCAAGGTGGCGGAAGCGCGGGCGGCGGGGGCAGGCCTGCCGGCGGATTTCACGCGGGCGGACCTGGTGTCGGCGGCGGTGCCGGACTGCGACACGGCGCTGATGGTGGACGTGCTTTATCAATTGCCGGAGGCGGCGCAGGCGCCGCTGCTGGACCGCATGGCGCGGGCCGCGCGCCGCCGCGTGGTGCTGCGGCTGTTCGATCCTGACAGGGGCTGGCGCAGCGCCTTCGGCATGGCGATGGAGCGCGCCGGGCGGGCGATCCGGCGGGACGGCGCGGCGGTGCGGCCGATGCCGGTTCCGGCCGTCGCGGCGCGGCTGGAGGGGATGGGCTTCCGCTGCGCGGCGTTGCCCTGCTGGGCCGGCACGCCCCTGCCCAACGTGCTGCTGGTGGCGGAGCGCCGGGCGTGAGGCGGCTGGTTCTCGCGGCGCTGCTCCTCGCGGTGCCCGCCGCGGCGCAGGAGGTGCGGCTGCCGGTTTTCGAAGCCGGGGTGGCGGGCGGCGGCGGCTGGCTGCCCGACTACCCGGCGGCCGACCAGAACCACATCCGGGGCATCGCGGCGCCCTTCGTGATCTACCGCGGCGAGTTGCTGCGCGCCGACGACCAGGGGGTGCGCGGGCGGCTCCTGCGCGGGGAGCGGCTGGGGCTGGACCTGTCCTTTTCCGGTGCCTTTCCCTCCTCCTCCGACGACAACCGGGCGCGGCGGGGCATGCCGGACCTGGACTGGCAGGGCGAGGTGGGCCCGGCGCTGCGGCTGACCCTGTGGCGCGACGTCGCGCGGCCGCGCCGGGTGAACCTGGAGCTGCCGGTGCGGGCGGTGTTCTCCAGCGACCTCGCCTCGGTCCGTTACCGGGGCGTCGTGTTCTCGCCGGAGCTGGCGGTGGAGGACCGGGCGGTGGGGCTGGAGGCGCTCGGCCTGCGCGGGGCGCGGTTCCGGCTGGGGGTCGGGCCGATCTTCGCCACCGAACGGCTGCAGCGGTATTTCTACGAGGTGGAGCCGCAATACGCGCGGGCGGACCGGCCGGCCTATCGCGCCAAGGCGGGGTATCTCGGGACGCGGCTGCAATTCTCGCTCCGCGTGCCGATCACGCCCGCCTTCTCCTTCGTGGGCGGCGGGCGGGTGGAGAACTTCGCCGGGGCCGCCAATGCCGACAGCCCGCTGCACCGGCGGGACTGGAACGCGACGGTGGCTCTGGGCTTCGCCTGGTCGCTCTACCAGTCGGCGGCGGCGGTGGCCTCCTCGGCCGATCCCTTCGACTGAGGCGGCAGGCCCGCCAGGGCGCGAGCCTCGTCCAGCCGCTCGGCGAGCGGGACGGAGGTGCGGCCGCGCAGCAGGGCCCGCAGGCGGTGCAGGGTGTTGCGCCGGTTGGCCCAGAGGAAGGCGCTGCTGAGCAGGCCGAGGCCGGGTGCGCGGCGGAAGGGTTCCTCCACGTCGATGTCGTAGGGGTGGCAATAGGTCCAGGCCAGCGGGCCTTCCAGCCGGCCGGCCATGGCGCGCAGGTCCCAGGCCGGCAGGTAGCGGAGGTACATGCCGCCCAGGAAGGGCAGGCGGGCCGGGCCGAGGCGGGCGAGCGGCACGGGAATTTCCAGCAGTTCCGCCCTGTCCAGGGTCCAGGCGAAGGGGCGCCGGGGCGCGGTGGGGTGGCCATGGCCGAAGCCGCGGGCGGGCAGGACGGAGGAGGAGTAGGCGTGGCCGGCTTCCGCGATCACCGCCGCCGCCCATTCGGTGCGGGCGGTGAGGGAGAAGAAGGGTGCGCGGAAGCCCGGCACGGGCTGGCCGGAATGGTGCTGCAGGGTGGCGCGGGCGCGGCCGGCCTCCGCCCGCAGGCCGGCGGGGCCAAGGGTTTCCAGCGGGCGGTGGGTGTGGCCGTGGGAGGCGACCTCGTGCCCCCGTGCGGCGATGTCGCGCACCAGCCAGGGGGCGTCCTCCGCCACCTCGCCCAGGATGAAGAAGGTGCCGCGTGCCCCGCTTTCCTCCAGCAGGTCCAGCAGGGCAGCGGTGGCGGCCAGGTGGCGGCGGCCCGTGGGGTCGGCCGGGTTGGGCTCGATGTCGGCGGTGAAGGTCAGGCGCGGCGGAATAGCCACGAAGGGGCAGAAACCGTTGCCCGCGCGCGGGATCATGGGTGGATTGCCGCCGCTCATTGAGCTTTTCTTGGGCGTAGCGCCATCCCCTGTGCATAATCTATGTGGTGACATGGGAGCCAGGGTGGGAACGCCCAGGGTGGAGACGCAAAGCGTGAACTCGACGACGGTGATGACGCCTTTGGAAGCGGAAGTGGCGGGGCTGATCGTCGGCGCCCTGCAATTGGAGGTGGCGCCGGAGGAGATCGACCCGGAGGCGCCGCTGTTCGGCGAGGGATTGGGGCTGGACAGCATCGACGCACTGGAGATGGCCCTGGCCGTTTCGCGCAAGTACGGCTTCCAGCTCCGCTCGGACGACGAGCGCAACGGGCGCATCTTCGCCTCGCTGCGCAGCCTGTCCGCGCATATCGAGAAGAACCGGGTGGGCTGAGCATGCCCGTCCGCGGAAGGGGCGGGTGGCTGTCCTGGCGCCTGGCGTCGGCGGCGTTGCTGGCGCTGGCCTGGGGGCTGTTCGGCCGGGGCGCGGCCAGTGCCGTGCTGGCGCTGCTGCCGGCGCTGGCCTGCGCGGCCTTCGCCTGGGGTTTCGCGCGCACGCTGCGCGCCGGGCGGGAGCCGCTGATCGCGCGCTACATCCGCTTCGACGAACGGCGGGACAGCGCCGAGTGCGCGGCCTATGCCCGGCGGCTCACCGCGCTCTGGGCCGTGGCGCTGGGGCTGGCGGCCGCGGTGCAGCTCGTGCCGCTCGTGGTTCCGCTGGCCGGCGCCGCCGCCTGGCACCTGCTCCCCCTCGCCGCCCTGGTGCTGCTGTTCCTGGGCGAGCACGTGGTGCGCAGCCTGCGCTTCCCCGCGGGCGGCATCGCCTGGCCGGACCAGACCTTCCGCGCCATCCTGCGGGCGGAGCGGGCGCGGCATGGATAGCATCCCCTTCCTGAACCGCTCGCACGATGAGGTGCTGGCGCGGCGTGGCGGGGAAGCCATCACGGCCGGGCGCTTCCTGGCGGACGTGGCGGCCCTGGCGGCGCGGCTGCCGGATTGCCCCTATGCCCTCAACCTTTGCGCGGACCGCTACCTCGCCCTGGTGGCGTTCGGGGCGGCGCTGGTGCGGGGGCAGGTGACGCTGCTCTCGGCGGACCGCTCGCCCTACCGGCAGCGGGCCCTGGCGGCGCTCTATCCGGGGACTTACGCCCTGGCCGACGGCGAGGAGGCGGTGATTCCCGCGGCCCGCGCGGAGGCGTCTGGCCGGGGCGAGGGCGCGAACTTCGCCGTTCCGGCGGACGCGGTGGCGGCGGTGGGCTTCACCTCCGGCAGCACCGGGGAGCCGGCGGCGCATGCCAAGCCCTGGGGCGCCCTGGTGGCGGCCGCGCGGGCGGCGGCGGCGCGCTTCGGGCTGGACGATGCGTCAAACCCGGCCACGCTGATCGGCACGGTGCCCGCGCAGCATATGTACGGCTTCGAGACCACGATGGTGCTGCCCCTGCGCGCCCCGGTGGCGGTGCATTCCGGCCCGCACTTCTACCCCGTGGAGGTGGCGGAGGCGGTGTCGGCCGCGCCCGGGCGGCGGGTGCTGGTGACCACGCCCCTGCAGCTGCGCGCGCTGCTGGCCGGGGGCGTTTCCGGGGTGTCGGCGGTGATCTCGGCGACGGCCCCGCTGTCGCCCGCGCTGGCGGCCTCGGCCGAGGCGGCGCTGGGCGCGCCGGGGGCGGCGGTGCCCGTGCTGGAGATCTACGGCGCCACCGAGATGGGATCGATCGCCAGCCGTCGCACCGTGGAGGGGGAGGACTGGACCCTTTACGACGGGGTGTCACTGCGGGCGGAGGGAGAGGACGCGGTGAGCGCCCTGGTGCCCGGCCTGCCCGCGCCGGTGCCCCTGGCCGACCTGGTGGAGGTTTCGGCGGATGGCCGATTCCGGCTGATCGGGCGGCGCGGGGACCTAGTGAAGCGCGGCGGGCGGCGGGCGTCGCTCGCGGGGCTGAACCGGGTGCTGTCGGAGATCGAGGGGGTGCAGGACGGCGTGTTCCTGGCGCCCGAGGACCTGGACGCCAACCCCACCGCGCGGCTGGCCGCCTTCGTGGTGGCGCCCGGCCTGACCGCCGCGGGGATCGTGGCCGCCCTGCGCGAGCGGGTGGAGGCGGTGTTCCTGCCGCGCCCGCTGGTGCTGGTGGAGCGCCTGCCGCGGGACGCGGTCGGCAAGATCACGCGGCGGAGCCTGGAGGCGCTGCGGGAGCGGATGCCGGACGCGCCGCCCGGAGGGGACGGGCCATGAGCGGGGCCCGGACCGTTCGCTTCACCGTGCCGCTATCGCATCCCTGCCTGCCCGGACATTTCCCGGGGCATCCGGTGGTGCCCGGCGTGGTGCTGCTGGACCAGGCGATGCTGGCCGCGGGGATCGCGGGCGCGGCGCGGCTGCCCCAGGCGAAGTTCCTGCGCCCGGTGCTGCCGGGGGAGGAGGTTGTCCTGCTGCTGCGGCCGCTGGAGGGGGGACGGCTGGGTTTCAGCGGCCATGTGGGCGAAGCGCTGGCCTTCCGGGGCGAGGTGGAGCCCGCCGGGGTGGAAGCCGCGTGAGCTGGACCCGCGAGCGCGAGCGCGGCGGGGCCGCGCTGCGGCTGATGGCCTGGATCGCCCGGCGCATGGGCTGGCGCGTCTCGCACGCGCTGCTCTACCCGGTCACGGCTTGGTTCATGCTCTCGGCGCCCGCGCGCCAGCGCGAGGCGATGCGGCGCTTCCAGCGGCGGGCCCTGGGCCGGGAGCCGGGCTGGCCGGACCTGTGGCGCCCTTATTTCGTCTTCGCGGCGACCATGCTGGACCGGGTCTACCTGCTGCAGGGGCGGACGGAGGGCTTCGAGATCGCCGTCTCGGGGCTGGAGGCGCTGGACGCGCATATCGCGAAGGGGGCGGGCTGCGTGCTGCTGGGCGCGCATCTCGGTTCCTTCGAGTCGATGCGTACCCTGGCGGACCGTGGCTGCCCGGTGGAGGTGATGGCCTTCATGTACGAGGCCAATGCCCGGCTGGCGAACGCCGTGTTCAGCGCGCTGTCCCCGGAAAAGGCCGAGCGGGTGGTGGCGCTGGGGCGGGCGGATTCCATGCTGCGGGCCAAGGAGTGCCTGGAGCGCGGGGGGCTGGTGGGCATCCTGGCCGACCGCCGCCCGGCGGTGGGGGAGGACCGCGTGGTGCCCGTGCCCTTCCTGGGCCAGCCGGCGCCGCTGCCGGCGGGGCCGCACATCCTGGCGGCGGTGCTGGGCGCCCCGGTGATGCTGGCCTTCGGGCTGTGGAAGGGGCCGCGGCGCTACGAGATCCGCTTTGAGGAGTTCGCCGAGCGCGTCGTGCTGCGCCGGGCCGCGCGCGAGGCCGACCTGCGCGACTCCGTGCTGCGCTACGCCGCGCGGCTGGAGGCGGTGGCGTGCGAGCACCCCGCCAACTGGTTCAACTTCTACGACTTCTGGGAGGAGATGGGGGAGGCGGCCGCTTCCGCCCCGGCCGCTGTGCCCGAGGCCGCCGTGGGCCGGCGGGCCGTGCTGGCCCTGCCGGCCGCCGCCCCATTGTCCCTTCCGGCCAGCGCGCAGGCGGGCGGGCTGGAGGGGGTGATGGCCGCCCTGGCCGCCGTGCGGCGCAGCGAGGCCGACTTCACCGAAAGCAAGGAGATCGCGGGGCTGGCGGACACGCTGCCCAGCAGCGGGACCCTGTTGTGGGAGGCGCCCTCCACCCTGGAGAAGCAGGTGGTGGAGCCCTTCCGCGAGCGCGTGGTCGTGAGCGGGGACCGGCTGGTCTATGAGCGCCCCGCGCGCGGCGAGCGCCAGGAGGTGAACCTGGACCAGGCGCCGGAGGTGCGGGCGCTGGTGGAGGCCATCCGCTCCACCCTGGCCGGGGACCTGGCCACCCTGCGCCGGCACTACGAGGTGTCCTTCGAGGGGGCGCTGCCGGCCTGGACGGTGGTGCTGCACCCGCTTTCCGCGCGGGTGCGCGCGGTGGTGCAGCGGGTGGAGGTGCGGGGCGAGGGCGGGGCCATCCGCTGGTTCCAGACGGTGGGGAACGAATCCTCGGTGATGCGGGTGACGCCGCGCCCGTGACCCGCCGCCGCCCGCAGGCGTGGCGCCCGGCCCTTGCCCTGGCGGCGCTGGCCCTGCTGGGGCTGCTGTTGTTCCGCCTGGTCGAGATCCGCACGGACATGGCGGATTTCCTGCCCCCGGCCGCGACGCCCGAGGCCGCCTTCCTGCTGGGGGAGTTGCGGGACGGGGCCGCGACGACGCTGCTGCTGGTGGGGCTGGAGGGGGCCGAAGCGCCGGAGTTGGCGCGGGTTTCCAAGAGCATGGGGGCGGCGCTGCGGGAGGGCGGGCGCTTCGCCTTCGTGGGCAACGGCACGGGCGACCTGACGGAAGGCGAGCAGGCGCTGCTGTTCCGCTACCGCTTTCTGCTTTCCCCGGCGGAAGGGGCCTTCGAGGTGGCGGGGCTGCGGCGCGGGCTGGAGGGGCTGCTGGACGGGTTGCGCTCCTCCCTGTCCGGCGTGCTGTCGCGGCTAGGCTTCGCCGACCCGCCCGGCGTGTTCCTGAACCTGCTGAAGGGCTGGCTGGGCGGCAGCGGTGTGCAGATGCGGGACGGCGCCTGGTTCGCGGGCGGCGAGGGGCCGCCGCGGGCGCTGCTGGTGGCGCGCAGCCGGGCGGCCGGCACCGACATGGAGGGGCAGCGCGACGCCTCGGAGGCGGTGCGGGCGGCCTTCGCGGCCGCCGATCCCAAGGGCGTGCGGCTGCTGCTTTCCGGGCCCGGGGTGTTCGCGGCCAGCGCGGCGGCGGCGGTCAAGGCCGACGTGGAACGGGTCTCGATCCTCTCGGGGGTGCTGCTGCTGGGGTTCCTGGTCTGGCGCTACCGCTCGGGGGCGATGCTGCTGGCGGCGGGGGTGCCGCTGCTGGCGGGCAGCCTGGCGGGGGCGCTGGCGGTGGCGCTGGTGTTCGGGCGCGTTCAAGGGGCGGCGCTGGGCTTCGGGGTGACCATGCTGGGGGTGGCCGTGGACTACCCGATCCTGCTGCTGACCGGGCGCCGCCCCGGGGAGGCGCTGGGCAAGGCCGCCCGGCGGATCTGGCCCACGCTGCGGCTGGCGGCGGCGGCGGCGGCGCTGGGGCTGGTGGCGATGATGGCCTCCGGCTTTCCCGGGCTGGCGCAGCTCGGGCTGTTCGGGGCGGCGGGGCTTCTGGTCGGGGTGGCGGTCACGCGCTGGGGGCTGCCGCGCCTGCTGCCGGGGCAGGCGGTGGCGGCGCGGCCCCTGCCCGGTGCCGTGCGGCGCGGGCTGGAATGGCTGCGCGGGCGGCGGGCGCTGGCGGCGGGGCTGGTGGCGGTGGCGGCGCTGTTCCTGGCGCTGGGCGGGCTGCCGCGCTGGGAGGACGACATCGCTCGGCTGAGCCCGGTGCCCGAGGCCGACCGGAACCTGGACGGGGAGTTGCGCGCCCAGCTCGGAGCCCCCGACGTGCGGCACCTGGTGGCCCTGCGCGGGGCGAGCGAGGAGGCGGTGCTGCGCGCCTCCGAGCGGGTGGGGGCGGCCCTGGCGCCGCTGGTGGCGGATGGGCGCCTGGGCGGGGTGGACCTGCCGAGCCGCTACCTGCCGAGCCTGGAGACGCAGGCGGCACGGCAGGCGGCGATGCCCCCGCCCGAGGTGCTGGCGGCGCGGCTGGAGGAGGCGATGCGCGGCCTGCCCTTCCGCCCCGGCGCCTTCGCGCCCTTCCTGGCCGCCGTGGAGGAAAGCCGGACGCTGCCGCTGCTGGATGGTGCGGCGCTGGCGGAGGCGCCACTGATCTCGGCCCGGCTATCCCCCATGCTGTCGCGGCGGGGCGAGGGGTGGCAGGGGCTGGGGCTGCTCTCGGGCGTCGGGGACGCGGCGGCCGTGCGGGCAGCGGTGGCGGGGCTGCGCGACCCGGCCGTGCTGTTCGTGGACGTGAAGGGCGAGACGGAGGGCATGATCGCCGCCACCACGCGCGGGGCGCTGCTCTGGTGCGGGGTGGGGGCGCTCGCGGTGCTGGGCCTGCTGGCGGCGGGTCTGGGCGGGTTCCGCGCCGCCCTGCTGCGGGCGGCACCGATCGCGGGGGCGGTGCTGGTGGTGCTGGCCGTACTGGCGGCGCTGGGGGAGCGGCTGACGCCCTTCCACCTGGCGGCGCTGTTGCTGATGGCGGGCGTCGGGCTGGACTACGCGCTGTTCCTGGGCCGCGCCGAGCACGACGCGGCGGAGGCGGCGCGGACCCTGGCGGCGGTGCTGACCTGCACGGTGACGACGCTGCTGACCTTCGGGATGTTGGCCCTGTGCGAGACGCCGGTGCTGCACGGGATCGGGCTGACCGTCTCGGTGGGGGTGGCGGCGGCCTTCGCCCTGGCGCTGGGGCTGGCGCCGCGCGCGGGAAATGAGGTTCGGCCCGCTGCACAGCGGGCTTGTCCGGTGCGATAGAGCATTCAGATGGTATCCATGCTTCCTCTCCTCGCCCTTGCCGCCCGCAGCGCCGTCAGCGCCATGGGAACGGGCCTCGCCGCCACGCGGGAGGCGCTGCACGGCCGGCGCGGCGGGCTTGCCGCCTGCGACATGCCGGGCATGCCCGAGGGCATCTGGGTCGGCCGCGTGCCGGGGGTGGAGGAGGTGGCGCTGCCCGGCGACCTCGGGCGCTATTCATGCCGCAACAACCGGCTGGCCGAACTGGCGCTGCGGCAGGACGGCTTCGCCGACGCGGTGGCGGAGGCGGCCGGGCGCTACGGCGCGGGGCGGGTGGCGGTGGTGCTGGGCACCAGCACCTCCGGCATCGCGGAAACCGAGGAAGCCTATGCGCGGCGCGGCGCGGACGGCGCGCTTCCGGCCGGGTTCGACTTCACCCACACGCACGACCTGCACGCGCTGCCCCGCTATGTGCGGGCACGGCTGGGGCTGCGGGGCCCGGCGGTTTCCATCTCCACCGCCTGCACCTCGGGCGCGCGGAGCTTCCTGGAGGCGCAGGTGATGATCGCGGCCGGGCTCTGCGATGCCGCTGTGGTGGGAGGCGTGGACACGCTCTGCCGGATGACGCTGCACGGCTTTTCCGCGCTGGAGCTTCTCTCGCGCGGCGCCTGCCGCCCTTGTGCGGCGGACCGGGACGGCATCTCGATTGGGGAGGCCGCCGGGTTGGCGCTGCTGGTGCGGGCCGGGGACGCGCCCGCCGGCACGGTGGCGCTGCTGGGCGCGGGGGCGAGCGCGGACGGGCACCACATGTCCTCCCCCCATCCCGATGGCCTGGGCGCGGTCGCGGCCATGCGGGCGGCGCTGGCGGCGGCGGGGGCCGGGCCGGTGGACTACATCAACCTGCACGGCACCGGCACGCGGGCGAACGACGCCATGGAGGGCAACGCCGTGCGCGCCATGTTCGGCGACCGCGTGCCCTGTTCCTCCACCAAGGGGTGGACCGGGCATTCGCTGGGGGCATCGGGGGCGCTGGAGGCGGTGATCGCCGCCATCTGCGTGGAGGACGGGCTGGTGCCGGGCTGCCTGGGCGTTGCGGTGCCGGACCCGGAGTTCGGGGTGGACGTGGCCGTGGAGAACCGCGCGGCGCCCGTGCGGCGCGTGCTCAGCAACTCCTTCGGCTTCGGCGGAAGCAACCTCGCTCTGGTGATCGGGCGGGCTTGAGGCGAATGCGGGGCGTCAAGGCCGGGGCAAGGCCCGTGAGGATGTTCGCGCGGGGGTGGATCGCGTCGTGAGATGCGTGATCGCGGGCGTGGGCCTGCTCGGCCCGGGCCTGCCGGGCTGGTCCGCCAGCCGGGCGGTGCTGGCGGGAGAGGTGCCCTGGGAACCGGTGCCGGTTGCCTTGCCGCCACCCGCGGCCCTGCCGCCGACGGAGCGGCGCCGCACCAGCGCGGCGGTGCGGCTGGCGCTGGCGGTCTCGGCCGAGGCGGCGGCGGCTTCGGGCCTGGCGCCGGACAGCCTGGAAACGGTGTTCGCCTCCTCGAATGGGGACGGAGCGGTGGTGGGCTCCATCCTGGAGGCGCTGACGGTTCCCGGCGGCGCGATCTCGCCCACGCAGTTCCACAACTCCGTGCACAACGCGGCGGCGGGGTACTGGGGGATCGCCATGGGGTCGATGCAGGCCTCGGTCAGCCTGGGCGGGCATGACGACAGCTTCGCCATCGGGCTGGTGCAGGCGGCGGCGGCCGTGGCGGCGCGAGGGGTGCCCGTGCTGTTCTGCGCCTATGACGCGCCGCTGACGGCGCCGCTGGACGCCAAGCGCTTCACGGAGGCGCCCTTCGCCGCGGCGCTGGTGCTGGTTCCGGCGGGGGCCTCGGGCGGCGTGCCGCTTTCCGTGGAGATGGCGGAGGCGGAGGAGGCCTGTTCGTCCGGGCTGATGGACCCGCTGGTGGCCGGCAACCCCGCGGCACGGTGCCTGCCCCTGCTGCGGGCGCTCGCGGCCGGGCGGGCGGCGCGGATCGGCCTGCCCCTGGCCGATGGCGGGGCGGTGGTGCTGGACCTGGGCGCCGCCGCGTGACACCCCCCATGATACCCCAGGTGCCGCATGGCGGCGCGATGCGGCTGCTGGACCGGGTGCTGTCCTTTGACGCGGATTCGATCGTCTGCGCCGCACTTTCTCACCGGGATGCCGCCAACCCGCTGCGGCGGGATGGGATTCTGCCAGCGGTCTGCGGCGTGGAGTACGCGCTCCAGGCCATGGCCGCGCACGGGGCGCTGACCGGCGATGGCGCGGCGCAGGCGGCGGGGTATCTGGCCAGCCTGCGCGGGGTGGAGCTTCGCGCGGCGCGGCTGGACGATCTTTCCGCCGAGCTGCGCGTGGAGGCGCGGGCGCTGAGCCGCGCGGCGCGGGGCTTCGTCTACGCCTTCTCCGTCTCGGCCGGCGGCGGCGCGCTGCTGTCGGGCCAGGCGGCCATCATCATCCCGGAGGGCGCATGATCCGCGCGCTGGTGAGCGGGGGCGCGAGCCCGATCGGGGCCGCGATCTCGCGCGCCCTGGCCCGGGACGGCCACCACGTGGTCGTGCACGCCAGCGCCCATCCGGCGCGGGCCGAGGCGGTGGCGGCGGGCATCGTGGCGGAGGGTGGCAGCGCCGAGGCGGCGGTCTTCGACCTGACGGATCCGCGGGCCTGCCCGGACGCGCTGGCGCGCCTGCTGGAGGGGGGGCCGGTGCAGGCGGTGGTGCACAACGCCGGCACGCACAGCGATGCGCCCATGGCCGGGATGTCGGCGGCGCAGTGGCACTCGGTGATCGACGTCTCGCTGAACGGCTTCTTCCACCTGGTGCAGCCGCTGCTGCTGCCGATGATCGGCACGCGCTCCGGGCGGATCGTCGCGATCTCCTCGGTTTCCGGCGTGATGGGCAACCGGGGGCAGGCGAACTACGCGGCGGCCAAGGCGGGGCTGCACGGCGCGGTGAAGTCGCTGTCCACCGAATGCGCGGCGCGCGGGGTGACGGTGAACGCGGTGGCCCCGGGCGTGATCGAGAGCCCGGCCACCGAGGCGTTCACGAAGGAGCAGATCCGCGCGATGGTGCCCGCCCGCCGCGCCGGCCGGCCGGAGGAGGTGGCGGAGCTGGTGGCCTTCCTGTGCTCGCCCCGCGCGGCCTACATCACCGGGCAGGTCATCTCGATCAACGGGGGCATGGCGTGACCATCGAGACGCTTTCGACGCGCGTGGCTTATGAAAACCCCTGGACCCGCGTGCGGGAGGACATCATCCGCCGCGCCGACGGCACCCAGGGCCTGTATGGCGTCGTGGAGCGCTCGGACTTCGTGGTGGTGGTGCCGGTGCAGGACGGGCGCGTGACGCTGGTGGAGCAGTACCGCTACCCGGTGGGGCAGCGCATGTGGGAGTTCGTGATGGGCATGTGGGAGACGCGCCCCGGCACCGACCCCGCCGCCATCGCTGCCGGTGAACTGCGCGAGGAAACGGGGCTGATCGCGGGCCGCATGACCTATGCCGGGGAAATGTTCCAGGGCGCCGGCTACTGCAACCAGCGCGGCCACGTGTTCCTGGCCACCGAGCTGACGCGTGGCGAGACGGCGCGCGAGGCGACCGAGCAGGACCTGGTGTGCCGCGAGTTCCCGCTGGCCGAGGTGGAGGCGATGCTGCGCGACGGCGTGATCCGGGACGCGATGAGCATGGCGGCCTTCGGGATGCTGCGTCTGAAGGGCCTGATTTAGGACCTGCTCCCCGAACCCTGCTCCAGTTCCCCCACCGGCGCCCGGTGACCTGAGGCGCGGGCCGGGCAGGGGGAATGGTCCTTGCCGCCATCGGCCGGGATCGGAACCCGGTCCCGGCAGCACATTGCATAACCGGAATGTGATGAGCCCGTGGCTACGCCGGTGTTCCGGCGGAACGGGTGCGTCCGGACGGCTGCGAAAGCCTTGCCGCGCGGCACATCCCGCTGCGCGAAAGCGCAGTGCGGAACAGGCTCCGCGTCATTTCGTGCCTCATTTCCCGATAATGATCTGACCTGTGAGATGTCGTCACGAATTGTCAATGAAAACGATCTGGATATTGTAAGTCGGCAACGAATCGGGTGAACGACTTCGGCCTCAGCGTCCGGCGGCCAGCACGGCCGTCCGGCTGGAGAAGTGACATGCGCCTCATCGCCTGGTTTGGCCCCGCTTGGCGCCACGGG
Source organism: Muricoccus vinaceus (assembly GCF_042433125.1). NCBI lineage: Bacteria > Pseudomonadati > Pseudomonadota > Alphaproteobacteria > Acetobacterales > Roseomonadaceae > Muricoccus > Muricoccus vinaceus. The sequence goes on from NZ_JBHLVZ010000033.1 coordinate 163,258, forward strand.
CTTGCCGTCAGCGCCATCTGCGCCCTGTTCGGGATGACAGGATCGGCCTTGCTCCTGCACTCGGAGCGGGCGCGGCTGACTGCGGATGCGGGCTCCCAGCTGGCGGGCTATGCGAGGATGGTGGCGCAGCGGCTGGACTCCGGCCTGTCCAACTGGGCCAGCGTGGTCGGCATGGTCGCCCGCTTCGAGGCTTTCGGGCAGCAGCCGCCGGACGCCCCGCGCGCGCGCCGCCTGCTGGAGGACATGCAGCGGCATTCCACCGCGTTTTCCTGGATGGGCTTCGTGGATGCGGGCGGGCGCGTGGTCGCCGCGACCGATGGATTGCTGGAAGGGGCGGACGTGTCCCGGCGGTCCTGGTTCCGCGTGGTTTCGGCCGCACCGCCGGGCAACACGCCGTCGGCCCTGCTGCTGGCGAAGGTGGTTCCGGACCAGCTGGACAACCAGATCGATTCTTCCTTGATCGACGTGGTGGCGCCGGTGTGGAACGCGGAAGGGCAGTTCGTGGGGATGGTCGCGGGGCGCCTGACCTGGCGCTGGGCGGAGACCCTGCGGCACGAGGTGGCGAGCCTCGCGCCCTGGCAGCCGGCGCCGGAGCTGCGTGTGCTGGATTCCGACGGCGTGGTGCTGATCGGGCCCGAGAACGAACGGGGCCGGCGCTGGCCGGATGCCCTGCAGCCCGAGGGCTCGGCCGAGCGGGCGGCCTGGCGGGAGATGGCGATCCCCGGGCAACCGGACGCGCTGCTGGCCATCGCGCAGCTGGACGCGACCCAGGACCGCCCGGCGCTGGAGCTGGCCGTCGTGGCACGGCGCGACCTGGGCGCGATCATCGCCCGGCTCTGGCCCTTCGGCATCCTGCTCAGCATCAACACCTTCGGCGTGGCCGTGCTCGGCGGCCTGCTCGCGGGCTGGCACATCGACCGCGTCGCCTCCGCGCTGGACCGGGTGCTCGGCAGCGGCCGCAGCCGGGACGTGATGAAGCGCCTGGAACAGCTGCGCGACCAAGCGTGGCGCGACCCGCTGACGGGCCTGCTGAACCGTGCGGGGTTCGAGGCCTGGCAGGCAACGCAGCCGGACCTGTTGCAGGGCTGCGCGGTGGTGGTGATCGACCTGGACGGCTTCAAGCCGGTCAACGACCTGCACGGCCATGGCGCGGGGGACGCCGTGCTGCGCAGCATCGGACGCTGGCTTCAGCAGAACCTGCGCACGGAGGATGCCGCCGTGCGGCTGGGGGGCGACGAATTCGTGCTCTGCCTGCCCGGCGAGACGGATTCGGTGGCCGAAGCGGCGCTTGAGGTCGGAGCGCGCCTGAACGCCCTGTTGCGGGACGGCGTGCCGAGCCCGGCCGGGCAGGTTCGGCTGGGGTGCAGCATGGGCTTCGCCCGCGTGCCGCTGGACGCACCGGACATCGATGCCGCGATCGAAAAGGCGGATGCCGGACTCTACGACGCCAAGAGGCGGCGGACGGGATCCCTGCGCAACCGGGTCTCGGCCGAAGGAGAGCACTCCGGGAGCTGAAGCAAGCCCTGGAACGCAACACGCCCGGGGCGGATCGCCCCGGGCGTGCCGGACCCCTCCACGCGAGGGAAGGCTACTTGGTCTGCTGGATCGCCGAGAGGATCCAGCTCTCGCCCGGCCGGCGCGCGAAGGTCCAGACCTCCGTCGTGGTCTGCCGCGCGCTGGGATCGCCCTCCACCACCTGCCCGGCCGCGTCGCGGGTCACGTCCACCAGACTGAAGCGCATGGCCACCGTGGCGTAATCCACGCCGTCCTCGGACCATGCCTCGGCGAGGTCGCCCGCCTCCAGACGGACGTCGCTGGTCTGGTTGCGCCAGCCGCGGGCGGCGAGGTCGCGCAGGTCGCCCTCGAAGTAGCGGGCCATCTCCGGCGTGGTCAGCCGGCGCAAGGCGGAAACGTCCTGGGCGGACCAAGCCTGGTTGATCTGCACCAGGCTCTTCTCGAAGGCGGCGAAATCGGACTGCCCGACCTGCAGCGGGCGGGCGGCGGCCCGGCCGCCCATCGCCGCGCCGGCCATGCCGCCGGCGCCATCCATCTGCCGCGCATAGGTGCCCGATGCGGCATCCGGCAAGGGGCCGCGGCCGCCGGCACCGGCCATGGCGGGCATTCCGGCGCGCCGGCCCCGGATGACGCGCATCACCAGCCAGATGATGCCGGCGATGATGGCCAGCTGGAGCAGGAAGCCCAGGAAGCCCGAGCCGCCGGACATGCCGCCGAAGGCGCCGTGACCAAAGAGCATCCCGGCGATGCCGGCGCCCAGCAGGCCACCCATCAGCCCGGACATGAAGCCGCCGCCGAACAGCCCGCCCCGGCTGGGGGTGGTGTAGGAGGGCGCTGGACGCGGGGCATAGCCGGGGGCCGCGGTGCCCGGCGCCTGGCGCGGCGCCTCGGTCCGGTTGAAGGGGCTGGCGGTGCCCGGCGCCGTCCGGGTGGCGGGCGGCGCGCTGTAGCTGCGCGAGCCGCGGCTGCCCGAGGAGAAGCCGCCGCCGGGGCGGGCCTCGGCGATGGCGGGACCGAGCGCGAGGCTCAGGGCGGCGAAGGCGGCCAGGAGGCGGGCGCGGCGGCGCATGGGGGTGGTACTCCGAAGGAGGTTTCTCACAGTGGTGTAATATAGTGGCAAGGCGCCCGGTTTCCACTCCATCCCCATGGTCGCCCCCAAACGGGCCGAGGCGCTCAGGCGGGCTCGGCCTCGCGCCGCTTCATCATGGCCTGAAAGGCGGGGCGGGACTGGCAGGCCGCGATCCAGGCCTGCACGGCGGGTGCGGCCTCGAACAGGGCGCGGGCGGGCTGGGCATAGCGGATCACCTCCGCCAGGTTGATGTCCGCCACGGTGAAGCGTCCGCCCACCAGGTGCCCGCCGCTCCCGGCGAGTGCCGCATCCAGCACGGCGAAGGGGGCCTGGAGGCGCGCGGCCGCGGCCTCGGCATCGCGCTTCTGGACGATGGCCAGACAGTCGGCCTCGATGCCCATGCCCCAGAGGGACCACATGGCCACCAGCCCTTCCTCCCGGGCGTCGCGGGGCGCGAGCGGGCCACCGTGCTTGCGCGCGAGATAAAGGCTGATGGCAAGGGACTCGTGGAGGATGAAGCCGTCGTCGTCGATCGAGGGGATCAGCCCGTTGGGGTTGATGGCCCGGAAGGCGGGAGATGCGGTGTTGAGCGGCGCGTCGGGGGCGGCCGGGTCCTTCAGCCGATAGGCCTGGATCACCGGGACGTGCTCGAAGTCGAGACCCAGCTCCATGGCGGTCCAGGCGGGGCGCGTCGCGCGGGAGCGAAGGACGCCGTAGAGCTTCAGGGACATGGGTGGTTTCCTCGGTTTGTTGGCGAGGCGGGGATAGCATGGCGGGGGCGGGGCGCGAGTGGCCCCCCGAGGAGAAGGAAGCCTCCTCGCGGACCCCGCTCATCTTCTTTCCTGTGGTTCCCGCCGAATTCCGTGGAGGGTTCGGGGGAGCTGATTCCCCATGAGGGCCGGGCCTCCGTTGCGCCGTCAGGCTCCCGCCATGGTCAGCCCGTCGATCCGCAGCGTCGGGCTATCGGTGCCGCGCCGGAAGCGGAGGTCGCTGGCGGGGGTGATGTGCAGGAACATCTCCAGCAGGTTCCCGGCGATGGTGACGCCCGAGAAGGCTTCCGCGAGCTGGCCGTTGCGGATCATGAAGCCGGAGGCGCCGCGGCTGTAGTCGCCGGTCAGGGCGTTGATGCTGCTGCCGATCATCTCGGTGACGTAGAGGCCCTCGGCGATGTCGGCCATCAGGGCCTCGGGGGTGAGGCTGCCCGGCTCCAGCCAGAGGTTGGTGGTGGAAGGAGAGGGCGGGCCGCCGACGGCACGGGCGGCGCGGCCGTTGGAGGCGAGGTTGAGCTGGCGGGCGGCGCGCCAGTCGAGCAGCCAGTGGTGCAGCACGCCGTCCTCGACGATGGCGAGCGGCGCGGTGGGCATGCCCTCGGCGTCGAAGGGACGGGAGCGGAGGCCGCGGGGGCGGGTGGGGTCGTCGCGGATGGTGAGGCCGCGGGCCATGACCTGGGTGCCCATCTTCTCGCGCAGGAAGCTCGTCCCGCGGGCGACGGAGGCGCCGTTGGCCGCGCCCACGAGGTGCCCGATGATCGAGCCGGCCACGCGGGGGTCATAGAGCACGGGCAGGCGCGCCGTGGGCGGGCGTGTGGGGTTCAGGCGCCGCACCGCGCGCTCGCCGGCGTTGCGGCCCAGCGTCTCGGGGTCGTCGAGGTCGGACAGGTGGGTGGCGGAGCCGTAGTCGTAGTCGCGCTCCATCCCCGTGCCCTGGCCGGCGAGAGCCGTGACGGAGAGGCTGTGGCCGCTGCGGGTGTAGGTGCCGGCGAAGCCGTTGGAGGCGGCCAGCGCGATCACCGTGCGGCTCCAGCCGGCATCCGCGCCCTCGGAGTTGGTGACGCCGGCGATGGCGCGGGCGGCTTCCTCGGCGCGGCGGGCGCGCTCGGTCAGGACCGCGACATCGGGCTCGACGCCGTCATCCATGTCGAGCGGCAGGCCGGCGAGGGAGGGCACGCGGTCGGGCAGGCCGCCGAAGGGGTCTTCCGGCACGGCGCGGGCCATGGCGACGGCGCGCTCGACCAGTTGCGCGAAGCCGCGCGGGTCCGCGTCGGTGGTGGAAACGATGGCCTGGCGCTTTCCGAGGAAAACGCGGAGGCCGATGTCGAAGCCCTCGGCGCGCTCCACGTTCTCCACCTCGCCCAGGCGCATCTGCACGGAAAGCGAGGCGCCGGCGGCGAGCATGGCATCGGCCGCATCCGCCCCCGCCGCGCGCGCGGCGGCGACGAGGGTGGCCAGCGTTTCGCGCGGGTCGGCCTTGGTGAGGGTCTCGCTCACGCCGCCAGCCTTTCGATCACCTCGGGCAGGTGCGGCACGCGCCCGGCGGGGCCGAGGGCGGCCAGGGTCGGCGCGGCGCGGAAGGCGCGGGCGGCGGCCTGCTGGACCTGCTCCACCGTGACGGCAGCGATGCGGGCCTTGGTTTCCTCCACCGGGATGATGCGGCCATGCACCTGCAGCTGGCGCGCGAGCTGCTCGCAGCGCGAGCCCGTGGATTCCAGCGACATCAGCACGGAGGCGCGAAGCTGGGCCTTGGCGCGGGCCAGTTCCTCCTCGGTCACGTCGTGCTGGACGCGGCGGAGCTCCTCCAGCGTCGCCGGCATCAGCTCCGCCGCCTGCTCCTCGCCGGTGCCGGCATAGATCGTGAAGAGGCCTGCGTCCCGATAGGGCGAGTGGAAGGAGTAGACGGAGTAAACGAGGCCGCGGCGCTCGCGGATTTCCTGGAACAGGCGCGACGACATGCCGCCGCCGAGGATGGTGGAGAGCAGCATCGTCGGGTGGTGCATGGGATCGCCATAGGCGGGCCCCGGGAAGCCCAGCAGCAGGTGCACCTGGTCGAGGTCGCGCTCCTCGCGGAACTCGCCGCCGGTGTAGCGGGCGGGCTCGGCCTCGTGCTGGCCGGTGGTGGGCAGGTCGGCGAAGTGCCGCTTCGTCAGCTCCACCAGCGCGTCGTGGTCCACGGCGCCGGCGGCGGCCACGACCATGCGGGAGGGGCCGTAGTGGCGGCGCATGTAGCCGGTCAGGGCCTCGCGCGACATGGTCTCGATGATGCCGGCGGGGCCGAGGGTGGGGCGGCCCATGGGCTGGCCGTGATAGGCGCGGTCCTGGAAGTGGTCGAAGATGATGTCGTCGGGCGTGTCGTTCGCCTGGCCGATCTCCTGCAGGATCACGCCACGCTCGCGCTCCACCTCCTCGGGGATGAAGGTGGAGTGCGTCAGGATGTCGCCCAGGATGTCGGCGGCGAGCGGCAGGTCCTCCTTCAGGACCTTGGCGTAGTAGGCCGTGGTCTCGCGGGCCGTATAGGCGTTCAGGTGGCCGCCCACCGCCTCGATCTCGCGCGCGATGGCCTGGGCGTCGCGCTTCTCGGTGCCCTTGAAGGCCATGTGCTCGAGGAAGTGGGAGACGCCGTTCTCCTCGGCCGTCTCGTCGCGCGTGCCCGTGTGCACATAGGCGCCGATGGAGGCGGTTTCCACGCGCTCCATGGCGTCGGACACCACGGTCAGGCCGTTGGGCAGGCGGGTGAGGCGGATGGAGCCGCCGTCCAGGCTGGGATCGGTTGCGGCGGCCAGGGTGTGCTCGGTCATGCCAGGGGATTGCTTCCGGGGATGGGGGGCGTTTCCCTCTCAATGTAGGGTGGAAGGCGTTCCCGTGCGAGGCGGAGCGTTCGGGCCTGGGCGGCGAAAGCCCGGGTGCTTCGGCGGGAGGCCCCGGCCTGCGTCCTCAGCGCGGGGCCGGCGGCGGCGCGGGCGGAGGGAGCGGCAGGGCGGCGCGGGCCGACCCGCGGGGCCCGGCGGGCGGGTGGTCGGGCGCCATGCTCGGGCAGAGCAGGATGAACCCGGCCAGCACCAGGGCCGCGACCGCCGGCCCAGGCAGGTGGCGGGCCGGGACCCGGGGGCGGGACGGCGTGCCTTCCCCACGGCGGGCGCGGCGGCGACGGGCGCGGCCGGGCTGGGCCGGTGGGAGGGGCGTGGCCGGGGTTGCCGGCCAGTCCACCAGGGCTTCCACCCGCGGCAGGTCGGAAACATGCAGCAGCAGCACGTTCACGCGGGCGGCCAGGGCATGGGCGGCCGCGGTGTAGGGCGCGTTGGAAACCACGGCGGCGGCATCCGCCCCGGCATAGCCGCGCCCGGCGAGCGCCTCCTGCACGGCCTTGTTGCCCACGGGGCGGGCGTGGAGCTTGCACTGGATCACCAGGGCGCGCCCGTCCTTGCGGGCCAGCACGTCCACGCCCTGGTCGCCCGAGCCGCGGCCAACCGCGACGGACCAGCCACGGGCCGCGAGAATGTCGCCGCAGTGCTGCTCGAACTGGCGGGGCGTGAGGCTGGGAGGCGCTTCGGGAAGGGCGGTTTCGGCCGGAATGGCATGCACCAGCACCAGCAGCGCCGCGACGGCCAGGAGGGCGAGGGCCGCGAGAAGCAGCGCCATCCCGAACCTCCCTGCGCCTGTCGCGACTCCGGCGGGCCGCCGGCGGCCTGCCTGTGGCGTGCGACTCGGGGGATTGCGGCCGGGCAGGGCTTTTAGGTGCCGTTCCTGAGAGGGAACTTCAACATCGGAGTGTAAATGAGGCGCGGAAAACTGTTCGCCGGATCAACCGCTTGGCTCGCCCGCCACCACCCTCCGGCGCGGGAGCTCTGCCGAAAGGTTCCATCGGGAGGCATCCATTCTCGTGCGGAGCGGCACATGGCGGCTCAAAAACAAGACGGCGGGTGTGATCCCGGAGTTTCGGTCCCCAGGCGTTGCGCTGGAACACCCGGTGCCGCTGAGGGATGAGAACCGCAAGGCGAGAAACAAGCTGGAGCATCTGGGCAAGAGGCCCGGTGGCAAGACGGTGGAGCGCGGCTGGCCGCAGGGGGGGCGGCGGAGACGAAGGGCCCGGAGAAGCGTGGGCTCGGACGGACAGGCGGGTGGGAAGGCGTGAGGTGGCGGAGACAGGGGTTAACCGGGAGCCAACGCCAAAGTTTCTTCAAAATGTGACTTGTATCAAAAAAGAGATAACGGCTAGACGTTGCGTACCCGACATGGAGGCGCATCGTGCTCACCGGTACCCAGAACAACGACACGTTCCTGACCGCCTTCGGCAAGGAAAGCATTTCCGCCGGAAATGGCCAGGACCGCGTGATCTATGATGCGACTGCCTATGTGTCAGGCGGTTCGACTCAGACCATCGATGGCGGTGCCGGAACCGACACGCTGACGATCCGCCTGTCGCGGGCGCAGTTCGAGGCGCTCAAGGGCGAGCTCGACGACTACGCCGCCACGCTGCCGAAAGAGCTGAACTTCTACGACCAGAACATCAAGGCCACGGCGGACAACCCGTTCCAGCTCAAGCCGGACATGCTGAAGGCGCTGATGGCCGGCACGCTGACGACGGGGCAGAACAACCAGTCCAGCTTCTTCACCTTCAACTCCATCGGCGTCAGCATCAAGCAGTTCGAGGCGCTGCGCTTCGAGGTCGTCAACGCGGTGCCGGTGGTGTCGGGCGCGGTGAAGGGCACGGTGGCCGAGGACGGGGCGGCCTCCACGCTGAACGCGCTGGCCAATGCATCGGACAGCGATCCCGGCGCCGTGCTGTTGGTCATGGGCGTGCCCGGCACGCTGCCGGCGGGCGTGACCTATGACGCGCTGTCCAAGACCTTCACGCTGGATCCCTCCAACGCCGCCTTCCAGTCCCTGGCGGCGGGCGAGACCACGATCGTGAAGGTCTCGTTCATGGTGTCGGATGGAATCGCCAGCAGCCCGGCCTCGGTGTGCTGGACCGTGACGGGTACCAATGACGGGCCGAAAGTGGTCGGCGCGGAAAACCAGGGCGGGGCAGTGGCGGAGGACGCGGCGCTCTGCACGACCGGCGCCTTCACCTTCACCGACGCCGATCTCAAGGACGGCCACACGCTTTCCGTCACCGCACCGGATGGGGCGCGTGGAAAGCTGACCGCATTCATCGCCGAGGACAGCACGGGCGGCCAGGCGGGCACGGTCTGCTGGACCTATGCGCTGGACAACAACAAGGCGCAGTCCCTCGGCGAGAGCCAGGTGGTGACGGAAACCTGGACACTTCAGGTCAGTGACGGGAAGGGCGGGACGGTCGAGAAGACCGTCACCATCACCATCACCGGCACCAACGACGCGCCGGTGCTGACCGGCAGCATGGCCGTGCTGGTGGCGGGCACCGAGGACGCGGACCACACGGTCACCGCGGCCGACCTGCTGGCGGGCTTCTCGGACGTGGACGGCGACACGCTCTCGATCATCGGCCTGGTGGCCGACCACGGCACGGTGACGGTCAACGCGGACGGCACCTTCACCATCACGCCGGCGGCGAACCACAACGGCGAGGTCGTCCTCAGGTACAACGTAATCGACGGCCAGGGCGGCATGATCGCCGCCAGCCAGAGCTTCACCCTGGCAGCGGTGAATGATGCGCCCAAGGGCATGGCCGCGGCGACCCTGGTGGCGGGCACCGAGGACACTGCCTACACGGTGAGCGCCGCCGACCTGCTGGCCGGCTTCTCGGACGTGGACGACACAATCCTGTCGGTCAGCGGCCTGGCTGCCGACCATGGCACGGTGACGGTCAACGCGGACGGCACCTTCACCATCACGCCAGCGGCGAACCACAACGGCGCCGTCAATCTGACCTACAGCGTGGTTGATGCGGCCGGTGCCGCGGTCCCGGCAACCCAGAGCTTCACGCTGGCGGCGGTGAACGACGCCGCCGTTATCGGGATGCCAATGGTTTCGGCGGTGACGGAGGACGCCGACCCGACCACGCTGCGCGCGACGGGGGAGATCTCCATCAGCGACGCCGACCAGGGTCAGGCCTTGTTCAAGACGGTGGTGGGCTCGGCCGCAGGCAACCTCGGCGCGCTGATCCTTGGGGCGGACGGCACCTACACCTACTCCGTCGCCAATTCGGCGGTGCAGTATCTTGGGGCGGGCGAGACGAAGACCGACACCTTCACGGTCCAGGCCTTCGATGACACCATGAGGCAGGTGAGCTTCACCATCCACGGCGTCAACGATGCACCCGTGATCACCGCGCCCAATGCCGGCAATCCGATTGCGATTTCCTTTCCGGAAAACAGCACCGCGGCAGTGACCGACGTGGACGCATCCGACGTGGACGGCGTCACGATCTCCTACTCGATCGTGGCCGGAGGTGATAGCAACCTGTTCAACATTTCGAACACTGGGGTCCTGACCTTCAAGACGGCTCCCGATTACGAGCACCCGGCGGACTGCGATGCCAACAACTTCTACGTTGTGACGGTGCAGGCATCGGACGGGGCGCTCACGGACAGGCAGACGATCACCGTGAAGGTGCAGGACGTGAGTGAGAGCATCTCCATTCCTTCTCCAATCAACACCGCGAACGATCCCAACGACAGAAACAATGACACAGCAGGGCCGGCCGAGGTAAAACTGAATCCAACCCGCAATAATGACGTGCTGGTTGGTACCTCCGGCCCTAACATCATGAGCGCCGGGAACGGTGATGATACGGTCTACGGCGGAGGCGGCAACGACAGCATCAACGGCAACAATGGCGCTGACAGGCTCTACGGCCAGACCGGTGATGATGCGGTCAGTGGCGAGAACGACAACGACACGATCTATGGTGGATCGGGCGAAGACGCCATCAACGGCGGCAACGGCAGCGATCTTGTTTATGGCGGAAGTGGTAACGACACGATAAGCGACTTGGGTGGCAATTTGAGCGACGACACGATTTACGGCGGCTCAGGCCACGATCGGATTGATGGTGGTAACGGTGAAGACCTCATTATTGGCGGTTATGGCGCGGACACCCTCACTGGCGGCGCGGGGCAGGACACGTTCCTGTTCCTGAGCTCCCTAGACACCGGCGACACGATCACCGACTTCCGCCGTTCCGAAGGTGATCTCATCGACCTGAGGGCGATCGATGGAACTCCGGGCGGCTCGCCTTTGAGCTATGGAGGCCAGAGCCAGACGTTCAGCGCAGTCCATAGCGTGACTTGGCACGAGAATGCCGGGAAGACGATCGTTCAGGTCGATATCGACGGAAACCTGTCGAGCGCCGAGTTCGTCGCGACCCTGAACGGCACTGGCCTCAATTTGCAGCAGACCGACTTCATTCTCTGACACTGGCGGTGCTCATCGAAGTGAGCACCGTGCCCGGCTCCCGGTCTCCGCCGGGAGCCGCTACATGTTCCGCCGCGCGTGCGCCCGCACGGCGGCCTCGATCGTCGCGAGGTCGTTCGGCACCACCGTGAAGCGCTCCTCGCGCTCATACAAGTCCGCCATGTGCGGCGGCAGGGCCGGGCGCGCGCCCGTGGCCTGCTCCACCGCGTCCGGGAACTTCGCGGGATGGGCGGTGGCGGCGACGATGATGGGCGTGCGTGCGTCATCGGGCGGGCTGTGATGGCTGGCGGCGGTGCCGGCGGCGGTGTGCGGGTCCGCGGCATAGCCCTGGTCGTGCAGACGGCGCATCTCCGCCACCGTTTCCTCGTCGGACACCGCATGGGCGCGGAACAGGGCGGTGGCCGCGCGCCAAGCGGCGTCGGGCACGGGCATGGCGCCGGTCTCGCGGAAGGCGCGCATGGTGGCTGCGGTCTTCGCGCCGTCGCGGCCCAGCAGCTCGAACAGCAGGCGCTCGAAGTTCGAGGACACCTGGATGTCCATGCTCGGCGAAAGGCTGGGCGCCACCGGGCGGGCCGTCATGTCGTTGGCGCCGATGAAGCGGGCCAGGATGTCGTTGCGGTTGGCGCCGATGATCAGGGTGGAGATGGGCAGCCCCATGCTGCGTGCGGCCCAGGCGGCGAAGACATTGCCGAAGTTGCCGGTGGGCACGCTGAAGGCGACCTCGCGCTGCGGGGCGCCGAGCGCGAGCGCGCTGGCGACGTAATAGGGGATCTGCGCCGCGATGCGCGCCCAGTTGATGGAGTTCACGGCCGAAAGGTTCATCTCCGCGCGGAAGGGCGCGTCGTTGAACATGGCCTTCACCAGGTCCTGGCAGGTGTCGAAGTCGCCGTGGACGGCGATGTTCCGCACGTTGGGCGAGTGCACCGTGGTCATCTGCCGGCGCTGCACCGGGCTGGTGCGGCCCTCCGGGTGGAGGATGACGATGTCGAGCTGGGCGCGGTCGCGGCAGGCCTCGATGGCGGCCGAGCCGGTGTCGCCGGAGGTGGCGCCCACGATGGTGATGCGCTCGCCGCGCCGGGCCAGCACGTGGTCGAACATGCGGCCCAGGAGCTGGAGGGCGAAGTCCTTGAAGGCCAGCGTCGGGCCGTGGAACAGCTCCAGCGCGAAGCGCCGCTCGTCCAGCTGCACCAGGGGGCACACGGCGGGGGTGGTGAAGCCGGCATAGGCCTCGCGGCACATGGCCAGCAGCACGCCGGGCGCGAAGGTGTCCCCGGTGAAGCGGCCGATGATGTCGGCGGCGAGGTCCGGATAGGGCAGGCCGCGCAGCGCCTCCCACTCGGCGAGGGTGAGGGTGGGCCAGGTTTCCGGCAGGAACAGGCCTCCGTCCTCGGCCAGGCCGGCCAGGAGCACGGCCTCGAAGGAACGGGGGGCGGCCTCGCCGCGGGTGGAGACGTAGCGCATGGCCGGGGCTTAGCGGAAAGCCGCGCGCGGCGGAACGGTGCCTCCGCACATGGGTGGGGCGCGATGCCGGCCTCGCGGGGGGCCTCGCGCGTGGCAGGATGCGCGGATGATCCGGCGCGCCCTTCTTTCCCTTCCCTTTCCCCTTCTGCTCGCGCGGCCAGCGGCGGCGCAGGAGCTGTCCCCGCTCCGCCCGGGCACGGGGGAAGGCGATGCGCTGGTGGCGCGGCTGCGCGCGGGCGGGCTGGTGCTGTTCCTGCGCCACGCGGACACCAGGGGCGAGCCCTGCGACCGGTCCTTCCGCGTCGGGGACCGCGAGGGGCAGCGCAACATCTCCCCCGCCGGGCGGGCGCAGGCGGAGGCGGTCGGACGGCGACTGGCGGAGCTGGGCATTCCCTTGGAGTTCCCGGTGCTGGCCGGCCCGGTGTTCCGGGCGCGCGACACGGCCGAGGCCGCCTTCGGCCCGGCGCGGGTGCGGGTGACGGACGACCTGCTGGCCGATGACTATGCCGGCGGGCGGCTGGCGGCGGTGATGGCGGGGCACCGGCGCCTGCTCTCGGCGCCCGTGGCGGCCGGGGGGAACCGGCTTCTGGTGGGGCACCGGACGCCGCTGGTGATGATCGCCGGGCCGGCGGTGGGTGGGCGGGCGCTGCCGGAAGGGGCGCTGGCCTTGGTGGAGCCCGGCGGGGATTTCCGGGTGCTGGGCGTGCTGGAACTCGCGCCGCTGCCCGGGGGTGGCTTCCACGGGTGCTGAGTGGGCTGCCCTCCGGCGGCCGTCCGGCTTAGCCTGCCCCTTCACCCAGGGGAGAGAACCGCGTGATCCATGTTGTTGCCGTCATCACCGCCAAGCCCGGCCAGCGGGAGGCGCTGCTGCGGCTGTTCCAGGCCAATGTGCCGGCCGTTCTGGCCGAGCAGGGATGCATCGAATACGTGCCGGTGGTGGACCTGCCCGATTTCGGCCCGGCCCAGGCGCCGATCGGGCCGGACAGCTTCATCGTGATCGAGAAGTGGGAAAGCGCCGAGGCGCTGCGGGCGCACGGGGCGGCGCCGCACATGGTCGCCTATGGCCGGGCCTCGCGGGAGATGGTGGCCGGCCGGACCGTTCACGTGCTGCAGGCGGCCTGAGGCGGAATCGCTCGCTGTACCGTCCGGACGGTTGGAAAACGGTGGAAAAGCCGTCCGGACGGTATAGTAAGAGGGCATGCCGCTCGATCCCGTCCCGCCCCCCGGCGCCCGAACCCGCGTGCTGGATGCCGCAGAGGCCATCGTGCGCGCCCGCGGCGTCCATTCCTTGACGCTGGAGGGCGCGGCGCGGGAGGCGGGGATCTCCAAGGGCGGGCTCCTTTATCACTTCGCCTCGAAGGAGGCGCTTCTGGTGGCGCTGATGCAGCGCCTGGCGGACCGGATCACGGCCGACTACGCGGCCATCCTCGCGGCCCAGCCGGAGGGGCCGGCGCGGGCCGTCCGCGCTTGCCTCGCCTTCACCTTCGACGAGCCCGGCATCGCCGAGGCCCATGAGCGCACGGCGGCGGTGCTGCTGGCGGCCTTCCACCATGACCCCGCGCTGCTGGACCCCATCCGGGCCTTTTTCCGCCGCATCCGGGCGGAGGCGGTGGCGGACGGCACGCCGGCCGGCGTTGCCTCGGCGGTGATGATGGCGGGAGACGGGCTGTTCATGGCGCGCCTCTTCGGCCTCTACGAGCCGGGAGCGGAGGAGTTGTCGGCCCTGCGGGCGACGCTGCACGGTTTGCTGGAGACGGCGTCATGAGCCGGCTGGGATGGATGGCGGCGTTGCTGCTGGCCGGGGGCGCGGGGATCGGCACCTGGGCAGCGGGGATCGGCCCCTTCGCGCCGAAGCCCGCCCCGGTTGCCGCCGAGGCGGCCGGGCCGGTGGGCGTCGGCGCGCTGGGGCGGGTGGAGCCGGCAGGGCGCATCCGGCGGCTGGCGGCGCCCGCCACGGGCGCGCGGCTGGACCGGCTGATGGTGGCCGAGGGTGACCAGGTCGTGACGGGGCAGGTGCTGGCCGAGTTCTCGGACGCGGCCCAGCGCGACGCCTCGGTGGCGGAGGCCACGGCGCGCGTGGCGCAGGCCACCGCCACGCTGGCCCGGACCCGGGCGGGCGGCAGCGCGAGCGAGGTGGCCGCTGCCCAGGCGCGCGCCGAGGCGCTGCGGGCCGCCGAAGAAACCGCGCTGCGCGATGCCGGGCGGTCGCAGTCCCTGGTGGCCTCGGGCGCCGGTGCGGCGGTGAGCGCGGAGCGCAACCGCTATCTCGCGGCGCAGCGCGCGGCGGAGCGGGCAGCGGCGGAGGCGGAGCTGGAAACGCTGCGCCGGCCCCGGCCCGAGGACATCGCGCGCGCCGGGGCGGATCTGGCCGCGGCCGAGGGCGGGCTGGCGCGGGCGCGGGCCGATGCGGCGCTCGCGCGGCTGCGCGCGCCCTCGGATGGCACGGTGCTGCGGGTGATCGCGCGCGCCGGCGAGGCCGTGGGCGGCGAGGGCGTGCTGGAGATGGGCGACCTGTCGCGGCTGGACGTGGTCGCCGACGTGTACGAGACCGACCTGCCCCGGCTGCGCCCCGGCGCCGTGGCGGAGGTGGTGGTGCCGGGCGAGCCCGCGCGGCTTTCCGCCGTGGTTCGCGAGATCGGCTGGGTGGTCCGGCGCACGACCCAGGCGGGCACGGATCCGGTGGCCGCGGTGGATTCGCGCACGGTGGAGGTGCGGCTGACGCTGGACGACGCGGCGCGGGCGGCGCTGTCCCGGCGGTCGGGCATGCAGGTGCAGGTGGCGATCCGGCCATGAACGCCCTGACCGACCTCCGCCCCGCGGCGCGCCAGGCGCCCCGCCCGCCTGGTCTCGGCGCCTCGACCCGGCTGGCGATCCGGCTGGCCTGGCGGCAGCTCCGCTCGGAGAAGGCGCGGCTGGCCTCGGCGATCGCGGGGGTGATGTTCGCCTGCATGCTGGTGTTCATGCAGCTCGGCTTCCGCTCGGCCCTGTTCGAGAGCGCGACGACGCTGATCGGCGCCATGCGGGCGGACCTGTTCCTGATGAGCCCGATGACGCTCGCCTCCTTCCGGCCGGAGCCGATCCCGCGCGTGCGCGTCTCCCAGGCGCTGGCGGTGGAAGGGGTGGCGGCGGCGGCGCCCGTCTACCTCGCGCAGTCCAGCTTCCGGAACCCGGACACGGGCACGCGGCGCACCATCCAGCTCATCGGCTTCGACGTGGAGGCGGGGGTGCTGGACCTGCCCGGCCTCGCCTCCGTCCGGGAGGCGCTGAAGCAGCCGGACAGCTTCGCCTTTGACGCGCGCTCGCGCCCCGAATTCGGGCCGGTGACGGCCATGCTGGCCGCGCGGGGGCCCTTTCCCGTGCAGATCGGCAACCGCGACCTGCGCGTGGTCGGCACGGTGGAGCTCGGCTCCTCCTTCGGGGCGGACGGCAACGCGGTGGTGTCGGAGGTGAACTTCCGGCGCATCGTGAGCGCGCGCCGCGCGGCGCTGGTGGACCTGGCGGCGATCCGGCTCCGGCCGGGCGCGGATCTTCTGGTGGCCCAGGCGGCGCTGCGCGCCTTCCTGCCGCCGGACGTCGCGGTGCTGACCCAGGCGGAGCTGCGGGCGCATGAGCGCCGCTACTGGGAGGAGGCGACGCCGATCGGCTTCATCTTCTCCTTTGGCAGCCTGATGGGGCTGATCGTGGGGATGGTGATCGTCTACCAGATCCTGTTCAGCGACATCGCCGGGCACCTCAAGGAATACGCGACGCTGAAGGCCATGGGCTATTCCAACGGCCATCTCTCGCGCGTGGTGCTGGGGGCGGCGGGAATCCTGGCGCTGCTTGGCTTCCTGCCGGGCATGGTGATCGCCTCCATCCTTTACGGCGTGGTGGCGGACGCGACCTTCCTCCCGCTGAACATGACGGCCGAGCGCGCGATGTGGGTGCTGCTGATGATCTTCGCCATGTGCGCGGTGGCCGGGCTGCTGGCCACGCGCAAGCTGCGCGACGCCGATCCGGCGGACATGTTCTGATGTTGGGCGACCCCGTGGAGCTGGATGGCGTGACCTTCGCCTATGGCGACGGCGCGCTGCGGCGCGAGGTGCTGCGGGACGTGTCGCTTCGGGTGGCGCCGGGGGAGATCGTCATCCTCACGGGACCTTCGGGCAGCGGCAAGACCACGTTGCTGACGCTGGTGGGCGCGCTGCGGGCGATGCAGGCCGGGTCCTGCCGGGTGCTGGGCCAGGAGCTGTCCGGGGCGTCGGAGGCGGTGCGCGTCGGCCTGCGCCGCCAGATCGGCTTCATCTTCCAGAGCCACAACCTGCTGGGCTTCCTGACGGCACGGCAGAACGTGGCCATGGCGCTGGAGCTGGACGGCGCCATGCACGAGCCGGAGCGGCTGGCCCGCGCGGGCGAGATGCTGCGCGCCGTGGGCCTGGCGGAGGAGGTGGAGAAGCTCCCGGGCCAGCTTTCCGGCGGGCAGCGGCAGCGCGTGGCGGTCGCGCGCGCCCTGGCGGGTTCGCCCGGGCTGATCCTGGCGGACGAGCCCACGGCGGCGCTGGACCGGGTGAGCGGGGGGGAGGTCGTGCGGCTGTTGCGCGACCTCGCGCGGTCCCGCGGCACGGCCATCCTGCTGGTGACGCACGACCCGCGTATCCTGGATCTGGCCGACCGGATCGTGACCATGGAGGACGGGCGGGTGGTGGCGGGGGCCTCGCCCGGCGATGCGCTGCCCGGGCCGGCCGGCAACGCGGCAGGGGCGCCGGGCTAGGACGCACCAAGCCGGGCGGCTGCGGCCAAGTGCGGTGCGCATGGTCGCGCCGCTTATGCGGGCCCGGCCCCGCCGCACGAAGGCGCTCCATCAGGCCCTCCGCCGGAACAGCACGCCGGGCACGGCCAGGTGCATCAGCCCGGCCGCCGTCGCCTTGATCGCTGCCGGGGCGGCGCCGTTGTTGCCGAGGATGGCGGTCAACGGCACCGCGACGGAAGGCGCTTCACCGGAAGCCGCATGGTTGAACTCCCGAGGCGGAGCCCAGGAAAGCGTTCAGTGCGATCCAGCTCTTATGCGGACGCCGAAAACGATATTGGCCGCTGAAACGGGCTGGGCGGGGAGCCGTTGAGTGGTCCGGCCGCGTGGCTGCAGCAATGCGGGCCACGTGTGCTTCTATGAAAAGAGAAACATTTCATTAACAACTTGGGCGCGTGGCGGTGCCGTGATGCTCGCTCGCGGGGACATTCTGGAGAAGCCAATGCGCGTTCCGCTTCCTGGCCGGGATTACTTCCCGCCGCGCGTGCTCCTGCGCGGTGGCCGGTCCGCTCTGGAGGCGTTCCGCGCCAGGGAGGCCCAGGCGCATGACATGACCCTGCCGGCAGGGCAGGTGTCGCCTTTGCCCGTGCCCGCGATGCCTTCCGCCACGACCCTGGCGGACCTGCGCCCCGTCATCGCCTGAGCGGGCCGGCCCTTCCTAGCCCGGCAGGACCGGCCGGGGATCGAGCGAGGTCGCGAGCCAGAACAGGCCAAGATGCAGGTGGGGCCCGGTGACGCGCCCCGTGGCACCCGAGGCGCCGATCACCTGGCCGCGGGACACCGGCTCCCCCTGGCGCACATCGAGGCGGGACATGTGGGCGTAGAGCGTGGTCACGCCGTGACCGTGCTCGATCAGCAGGGTGTTGCCGGTGAAGTAGAGATCCTCCGCCAGGGTGACGCGCCCGCCGGCGGCGGCGACCAGCGGCGTGCCCACGGGCACGGCGACATCCAGGCCCAGATGCGGCGCACGGGGCTGGCCGTTCAGGATGCGCTGGCTGCCGTAGACGCCGCTGATGCGGCCCCGGGCCGGCCAGTCGAAGCCCTCGGCGAAGTGGGGAATGGCCGTGTCGGTGCGGCGGGCGGCGTTCAGGCGCTCCTGCTCGGCGCGGATGCGGACCAGTGCCTCGGCGTCCGGCGTGACCATGCGGCCGGGCAGGCCTTCCAGGCGCTGGATGTCCCATTCGCGGGGAACCACGGCGATGCGCCGCTCCTCGCGCGCGCCGCCTGGCGCGGCGAGGGTGAGCGTGGCCTGCGGCCCGGCGTCGCGGCCGAGGCCGAAGGCGAAGACCCCCTGGGGCGAGACGCGCAGCGCGTGGCCCTCGAAGGTGACGCGCGTGCCGGGGTCGGCGCGGCCGGTGACCAGCGCGCCCTGGGTGATGCGCTCGGGCAGGACCAGGGCTGCCGCGGCGGGGCGGGCCAGCAGCAGGGCCGGAAGGGCGAGTGCTGCGCGGCGGGGCAGGCGCGGCGGTTCCGGGTTTGCGTGGTTGGCCATGGAAGCTCCCGGCAGGGTGGCAGGAATGGAAAGGGGTGGGGCGATAACGTCCCCGGCCCGGTTCAGAGCAGCGTTTCCTGGGCCGCCCCGCCCTTGTCCCGCCGCTTCGCCCGGTCGTCGGTGACGCCCAGGCTGCCGTCGCCGAACTGCAGCACGAGGCGCTGGCCCGGTGCCACGGCGGCCGCGGCGGTGACGGGCTGGCCGGCCGCGTCGCGCACCAGGGCGAAGCCGCGCTCCAGCAGCGCCTGGTAGGAGGCGCCCTCCAGCCGGGCGGAAAGCCCGCGGAGCGCGGCCCGGCACTGGCGGAGATGGCCGGCGACGAAGGGCGTCGGATCCGGGATGCGGGCCAGGGTGGCGGCGCGCTCGGCCAGGCGGCGCTGCGCGCCGGCCTCTAGGCGCTCCGCCGCGCGGGTCTGGCGGGCGCGGGCCTCGCGCAGGCGGGCGCGAAGCAGGGGCGCCGGATCGGGCAGGCCGGCGAGGGCGCGATGCTGCCGGCCGAGTGCCGCGCGGGTGGCGCCGCCGATCCGGAGCTCCAGCAGGGACAGCGCCGCGCGGCGGGCGGCGATGGCCTCCTGCGGGCGGGGGAGCCGGGCGGCCGTTCCCTCCAGCAGCCGGCGCTTGGCCGCGATCAGGGCACGCGGGGCGAGCTGCAGGCGGTGGTTGCGGTCCTCCAGCCGGTTGCGGCCGGCAGCGATCAGGGCCGGAAGATCCGGCAGGCCGGAGGAGGCACGGCCCAGGCGCAGCCGCGCGCGGTCCAGCACGGAATGGGCGGCGCGCCCCAGGCGGGTGGCCCGCTGGTGGAGGGCGGCGAGCAGTTCCTCGCGCGACGGCACGGCCAGCTCGGCCGCCGCCGTGGGCGTGGGGGCGCGGCGGTCGCTGGCGAAGTCGATCAGGGTGGTGTCGGTCTCGTGGCCGACGGCGGAGATCAGCGGGATGGGGGAGGCGCTCGCGGCGCGCACCACCACCTCCTCGTTGAAGGCCATCAGGTCCTCGAGGCTGCCGCCGCCTCGGGCCACGATGATCACGTCCGGGCGCGGCACGCGGCCCAGCGGGGAAAGGGCACCCATGGTGGCGATGGCGGCGGCCACCTGCTCGGCCGCGCCCTGGCCCTGCACGGCCACGGGGATCAGCAGCACGCGGCGGGGAAAGCGGCGGGCCAGGGTGGTGCGGATGTCGTGCAGCACCGCGCCGCGCTCGCTGGTGATCACGCCGATCACCTCGGGCAGGAAGGGCAGGGGGCGCTTGCGGTTCTCGTCGAACAGCCCCTCGGCGCCGAGGCGCAGGCGCAGCTTCTCGATCCGGGCGAGCAGCGCACCTTCGCCGGCATATTCCAGCTTCTCGATCTGCAGCGCGTAGTCCGAGCGCTTGTCGGAGGCGGTGATCTTGCCGGTGGCGATCACCTCCACCCCGTTCTCCGGGCGCACCGCCAGCTTCGAGAGGGCGCCGCGCCAGATGATGGCGCGAATGGTGCCGGCCTCGTCCTTCATGGAGAGATAGGAGTGACCGGAGGGATAGGTCTTGAACTCGGTGATCTCGCCGCGCACGCGGATGCGGCCGAAGGCCGTTTCCAGCGTGCGCTTCACCGCGCCCGAGATCTCGGAGACGCTGTACTCGGGGATGTTGCCGGGGCTGCCGTCCATTGGAGGGGATTATGGCGCCGGACGCGTCCGGGCGCCACGCGCCGCGGCGCGGCCCCGCGTGAAACCTTGGGCCACCCCCCGCCTTCCGATGCGGTTGTGGCCGGAGCACCTTTCCCATTCATGACAGCCGACGCCCTGCCCCCCATCGAGGACCAGCTTGCGCGGCTGCGGCGCTATGGCGAGATCCTGAACGATTTCGGCCGCATGACCTCGGAAAGCAGCGAGGTGGACCGGCTGGTGCAGCTGGCATGCCTGCAGGCCGCGCGCGGCATCGGCATTCGCCACACCAAGGTGCTGCGCTACCGCCCAGAGGCGGGAGACCTGCTGGTGGTGGCCGGGGTGGGCTGGGGGCCGGGGGTGGTTGGCCATGTGAGCCTGGGAACGGACCTCGCCTCGCCCCCTGGCCAAGCCTTGCAGACCCGGCTGCCCAACGTCGTGGAGGATCTGCCGAACGACGGGGAGTACCGCTATTCCGGCCTGCTGCGGGACCACGGCATCGTGTCGCTGCTGAACGTGCCGGTGACGGTGGATGGCTATGTCTGGGGCGTGCTGGAGGTGGACAGCCAGGAGCCCCGTCATTTCGGCCAGGACGACGTGCGCTTTCTTTCAGCCATGGGGCACACGCTGGGCCTGGCGCTGCGGGGGCGGATCGGGGAGCAGCAGGTGGTCGGGGCGGCGGCCGATGCCGCGCGGGCCCTGGCGCGGGAGCGGATGCTCCGGGGCGAGCTCCAGCACCGCAGCAAGAACGACCTGCAACTGGTGCTGTCCCTGCTGGTGATGCAGCGCAGGCGGCTCCATGACGAGCAGGCGCGGCGAATGCTCGGGCATGTGCTGGACCGCATTGCCGCGATCGGGGTGGCGCATGACCAGCTCAATCCCGAGAGCCACACCGGGTTGATCGACCTGGCCGACTACCTGCAGGCCCTCTGCGGCAACCTGTCCCAGCGGCGCGACGGGGTGGCGATCGAAACCTCGGTGGAGAGCGCGGAAATGCCGCATTCCCGCGCCGTGCCTCTGGGGTTGGTGGTGAACGAGCTGGTGACGAACGCCCTCAAGCACGCCTTCCCGCAGGGACGGGGCGGGGTGATCCGGGTGGAATTCCACGTCGCGCCCCCCGGCGAAGGGCGACTTTCTGTACAGGACGATGGTGTCGGGATGGGACCGCTCCGGCCCGGCAGTTCCGGCACGGAGCTGGTGCGGCGGCTGGTGCAGCAGGTGGGCGGCAGGCTGGAGGCGATGAAGCAGGCGCAAGGAACCGGCTTCTGCGTGTTCTTCCCGCTGGTGACCTGAGGCAGCCCCCGGGCCCCGGAAAAATGGGCAGGCCGGGGCGATCCCTTTGCCCGGTGTTGCTATAAGCCCCCCGCTTCGCTTTCGGGGATGGCTGCGCGCATGAAGGTCCTTCTGGTGGGCGGCGGTGGCCGCGAGCACGCGCTGGCATGGCGGATCTCGGAAAGCCCGCGTCTCGTGAAGCTCTGGTGCGCGCCCGGCAACCCCGGCATCGCCGCCCATGCCGAATGCGTGGCGATCGGCGCGGAGGACATCCCGGCCCTGGTCGCCTTCGCGCGGAAGAACGCGGTGGACCTCGTCATGGTGGGGCCGGAGGCGCCGCTGACGCTGGGGCTGGCCGACGCGCTGGCCGCGGAGGGCATCGCCTGCTTCGGGCCAAGCGCCGCCGCGGCGCGGCTGGAGGGTTCCAAGACCTTCACCAAGGAGGTGCTGGACGCGGCCGGCGCGCCCACCGCCGCGTGGCGGCGCTTCGAGGACCCCGCGGCGGCTCGGGACTACGTGCGCGCCCAGGGCGCGCCCATCGTGGTGAAGGCGGACGGGCTGGCGGCCGGCAAGGGCGTGGTGGTGGCCGCGACGGTCGGGGAAGCGGAGGCCGCCATCGCCGACATCATGGAAAGCCGCGTCCACGGCGAGGCCGGGGCGAGCGTGGTGATCGAGGAATGCATGGTGGGGGAGGAGGCCTCCTTCTTCGCCCTTTGCGACGGTGTGCGCGCGCTGCCGCTGGCCGCCGCCCAGGACCACAAGCGCGTGGGGGATGGCGACACCGGCCCGAACACCGGCGGCATGGGCGCCTATTCCCCGCCGCCCGCCTTCACGGAGGCGGTGCGGGGCGAGGTGATGGCCCGGGTGGTGGAGCCCGTGCTGGCTGAGATGAACCGGCGCGGGGCGCCCTTCCGCGGCGTGCTCTTCGTGGGGCTGATGCTGACCGCGACCGGGCCGCGCGTGATCGAGTTCAACGTGCGCTTCGGCGACCCCGAGTGCCAGGCGCTGATGATGCGCCTGCGCGGCGACCTCCTGCCGGCGCTGGCGGCCGCGGCGGCGGGGGATCTTTCGGGTGTTTCGCTGGACTGGTCGGAGGAGCCGTCGCTTGTCGTCGTGGTGGCGGCTCGGGGCTATCCCGGCGCGGTCGCGAAGGGCGAGCGGATCGGCGGGCTGGAGGCCGCGGCCGCCGTGCCGGGCGCTCGGGTGTTCCAGGCGGGCACGGCGCGCGGGGCGGACGGGGCAGTGGTGTCGGCCGGCGGGCGGGTGCTGGGGATCGGGGCCTCGGCACCGGACCTGCGGGCGGCGCGGGAGGCGGCCTATCGCGCCGTGGACGCGCTGGACTGGCCCGGGGGCTTCTGCCGGCGCGACATCGCGCACCGGGCTCTCCAGGCGGGGGCGCTCTGATCCGCATGGAAGGCGTCGCCTCCGTCCGCTGCGGGGACGACCTCCGGGGGCGGGTGCCCGGTGCCTTCTTCTGCCTGGCCGACCCGGTCTGCCAGGGACCGGTGCACGGGGCCTTCCCCGACGGCTACCTCGCGCGCCGCGCCGCCTTCGTGGCCGGGCACTACGCCCATGGCGCCGCGGCGGTGCGGGCGCGGCTGGCGGCGGAATACGCGGCGCTCCGGGAACTGCCGCGCCACGGGCGCGTGCTGCTCTGGTTCGAGCACGACCTTTGGGACCAGGCGGTGCTGATCCGCCTGCTTTCCGTTCTGGCCGACTGGCCGGCACTGGCCGGGCGGCTCTGGCTGATGCCCTGCGACGGGCGCCGTGGCTTCGCGGAGATGCCACAGGCAGAGCTGGACGCGCTGGCGCCGGAGCCGCTGCCCTGGTCCGCCGTGGAGGCGGGGGCCGCGGCCTGGGAAGCCTTTGCCGCCGAGGACCCGACGGTGCTGGACGCGATGACCCGCCGCGCCCTGCCCCTGCCGCACCTGGCACGGGCCATGCGGCGGCACCTGCAGGACCTGCCCTGGGTCACGGACGGGCTGGGGCTGACGGAGCGGCTGGTGATGCGGGCGGCGGCCGGGGGCGTGGTGGGCGAGGACGCCCTGCTGCGCCACCTGCGGGCGGCCGACCCGGTGTTTGCGCCCACCGACCTGATCCTGCGGGACGTGGTGAAGCGGCTTTCCACGGGCACGGTGCGGCTGCTGGGCCGGGATCCGCCGCACGCGCCGACGCCGCGCGGCCAGGCGATCCTGGCGGGGGAGGCACGCCATTCCCCGGGGCCGCGGCACCAGGCGGGCGTGGTGGTGGGGCCCCGCGGGCGCTGGTGGTGGAATCCGCGCTCGGCCGGGGTGACGGACCGGCTGCCGGGGCAGGCCGGCCTGTTCGGATAACGAAAAACCCCGGCGGGAGGCCCGCCGGGGTTTTCTTCAGCGCGTCGCCAGGGGGCGAACCCCCCGGCCGGTTCTCACGCCGCCTCGCTCTCCGAGCGGCGGGCGTGCTTCTTGCGCTCATGCGGGTCGAGGTAGCGCTTGCGCAGGCGGATGGCGGTCGGCGTGACCTCCACCAGCTCGTCCTCCTCGATATAGGCGATGGCCTGCTCCAGGCTCATCCGGCGCGGCGGAACCAGCAGAAGCGCCTCGTCCTTGCCGGCGGCACGGATGTTGGTGAGCTTCTTTTCCTTGATCGGGTTCACGTCGAGGTCGTTCTCGCGCGAGTGCTCGCCGAGGATCATGCCCACGTAAACCTTCACGCCCGGATCCACGAAGAGCGCGCCACGCTCCTGCAGGGCGAAGAGGGAGTACTGCACGGCCTCGCCGTCCGAGTTGGAGATCAGGCTGCCCTTGATCCGCCCCTCGATCGCCCCGGCCCAGGGCTGATAGCCCAGGAACAGGCGGTTCATCATGCCGGTGCCGCGCGTGTCCGTCATGAACTCGCCGTGGTAGCCGATGAGGCCGCGCGACGGGATGTGGAAGGTCAGCCGAACCTTGCCGCCGCCCGAGGGCCGCATGTCCTGCATCATGCCCTTGCGGAGAGACATCTTCTCGACGACGACGCCCGAATAGGCCTCGTCCACGTCGATCAGCGCCTCCTCGAAGGGCTCCTCCTTCTCGCGCGTCTCCGGGTTCTCGCGGGTCAGCACGCGGGGGCGGCCGATGGTCAGCTCGAAGCCCTCGCGGCGCATCGTCTCGATGAGCACGCCGAGCTGGAGCTCGCCGCGGCCGGCCACCTCGAAGGCGTCCACTTCCTCGGACACCTTCACCTTGATGGCGACGTTGCCTTCCGTCTCCTTGAAGAGGCGGTCGCGGATCTGGCGGGAGGTGACCTTCTTGCCCTCGCGGCCGCCGAGCGGGCCGTCGTTGATGCGGAAGGTCATGCTCAGCGTCGGCGGATCGACGGGAATGGCGGGCAGCGGCTCCGTCACCTCGGGGGAGGCGATGGTGTCGGGAATGGTGGCGTCGCTCAGCCCCGCGATGGCGCAGATGTCGCCCGCCTGCACCTCGTCGACCGGCACGCGGTCGAGGCCGGAGAAGGTCATCAGCTTGGTCAGGCGGCCCGTCTCGACGATCGAGCCGTCCTGGCGCAGCACGCGCACCGGCATGTTGGTGCGGGCGGTGCCCTGCTCGATGCGCCCGGTCAGGATGCGGCCGAGGAAGTTGTCGGCCTCCAGGATGGAGGCGTTCATCGCGAAGGGGGCGTCGCGGTCGACCGTGGGCTCGGGCACGTGGCTTAGGATCAGGTCGAACATGGGCGACAGGTCCTTGCGGGCCCCTTCCATGGTCAGGTCGGCCCAGCCCTGGCGGCCGGAGGCGAACATGGTGTGGAAGTCGAGCTGCTCGTCGCTCGCGCCCAGCGCCGCGAAGAGGTCGAACACCTCGTTCAGCACCTCGTCGGCGCGCGCGTCCTGGCGGTCCACCTTGTTGATAACCACGATCGGCTTCAGGCCGCGGGCCAGCGCCTTGGTGAGCACGAACTTGGTCTGGGGCAGCGGGCCCTCAGCGGCGTCGCACAGCACGATGGCGCCGTCCACCATGGAGAGGATGCGCTCCACCTCGCCGCCGAAGTCGGCGTGGCCAGGGGTGTCGACGATGTTGATCTTCACGCCCTTCCACTCCACCGCGGTGGACTTGGCGAGGATCGTGATGCCGCGCTCGCGCTCGAGGTCGTTGCGGTCCATGGCGCGCTCGGCGACCTGCTGGTTGGCGCGGAAGGCGCCGGCCTGCTTGAGCAGGTTGTCCACGAGGGTCGTCTTGCCGTGGTCGACGTGGGCGATGATCGCCACGTTGCGGATGCTTTGTGTCATCGCGCGGTGTCCTTCGTCTGGCCGGGGCCCCGGCGTTCCCGCCCGGTCCCGGTGCGCGCGATGTCGGTTCGCCTGAGCAGGAGACCGGTCGCGCCCGTTTCGCATCCCCCAGCGGGGAGGCGGCCTTCGCTCGAAGTTCCATCCATATGGAAGACCCCGCGCGCGTTGGGCGGCGGGGCCTTTCTTCGGCGGTTCGGCTTGTTGCAGCGCACAGATAGCGTGTCGCACGCCGAATTGCGAGAGATTCCGCGATGCTCCCCGCCCACCCCCAGCATGCGCTCCGCTCATGTGGCGCGCGGGAGGAGGTGGGATGGCCTCAGCCGCGGGGCGGAGCGGCCTCGCCGGGGACGTAGGGGGCGGGCGGCACCGGGCTGGGGCGGCCATAGCGCGGCCGGGCGGAGGGCGGCACGGGCGGCGGCACGTCCACGCCTGTCGGCACGGTCTCGGGCAGCGGGATGGCGCCCGGGCCGCTCGGGGTGGCGATCAGGGCTTCTTCGGCCCGGTCCAGCGCCTGGAGGGCCGAGCGCGCGTCGCCCTGGCCGGCGAGGCGGCGGGCGGCGGCGATCTGGCTGAGCGCCGCGCTGCCCTGCGGCCGGGAAGCCTCGGTGGCGATGACCGAATTGGTCAGCAGGCGGGTCTCGGCGCGCTCCAGCGCCTCCACGGCGGCGCCGGCGCGGCGGCGGATCAGGGCGGCGCGGGCCTCGGCGATCAGGCCGCGGGCGGTGTCCACCCCGGCGGCATCGGCCATGGCGGCGTTGCGGTTCTGGGAGGGGACATAGGGCACCGCCGGGCTGGCCCGCTCGCGCTGCATCTCGCGGATCGCGGGGTCGCTGCCGCCGGGGGGCATGCCGTACTGGGCGAGGGCGGGATGGGCGAGGGTGACGGCCGCGAGGGCAGCGGCGAGAGCGGGAAGGGAGGGTTTCATGGTCTTGCCTTGTGCTGGTGACGGAGGATGGTGGGCCAGGGCGGCGGCCCGGGCCGCTTCGATGCCCGGCGCCGGCCCGCCGGGCGGGCCGGCGAGTTTCAGGCTCCGACCAGCGCCTTGAGGTCGGCCTGGGGCCGGGCCCCGAAATGGGAGATCGCCTCGCTGGCGGCCACGCTGCCCCAGCGGCCGCATTCCGCCAGCGGCAGGGCCCGTGCATGGGCGGCCAGGAAGCCGGCGGCATAGGCATCGCCCGCGCCGGTGGTGTCGATCACCGTGGTGGGCGCGGCCGGCACTTCGACGACCTGCCCCTGGCCGATGATGCGGCTGCCCTTCTCGCTGCGGGTGAGGGCGACGAGCTTGCCGGTGGCCGCGAAGGCGCGGGTGGCCTCCTCCACGTCCGTGACCTGGAACAGGGAGAGCGCCTCGTCCTCGTTGGCGAAGACGATGTCGCAGTCGCGCGTGATGAAGTCGAGAAAGGCGGTGCGGTGGCGGCCGACGCAGAAGCCGTCCGACAGGGTCAGCGCCACCGAGCGCCCGGCGCCGTGGGCGATGGAGGCCGCGCGGCGGAAGGCGCTCTGCGCGGCCGGCGGGTCGAACAGGTAGCCCTCAAGGTAGGTGACGGCGGCGGATTCCACGGAGGCCTGGTCCACGTCCTCCTCCCCGAAGCTCACGCAGGCGCCGAGATAGGTGTTCATGGTGCGCTGCCCGTCCGGCGTGACCAGGATGATGCAGCGGGCGGTGGGATCGCCGCCCTTGAGCGGCGCGGTGGGAAAGCGGATGCCCAGCGCCTTGAGGTCGGCGGCGAAGGCCTGGCCGGAGGCATCGTCGGCGACCTTGCCGAGATAGCCCACGCGGGCGCCGAGCGCGGCCGCGGCCGCGCAGGTGTTGGCGGCCGATCCGCCGCCGGTCTGCACGCTGGCGGAAAGGGAGGCGTGGATGGCCTCGGCGCGCGCGGTGTCGATCAGGGCCATGGAGCCCTTGGCCATGCCCCAGCCGTCCAGCGTGGCCTCGGAGGCGGAGGCGACCACGTCCACGATGGCGTTGCCGATGCCGAGGATGTCGAGCGCCGCCTGCCCCGTCCCCGTTTGTGTTGCCTGGGCCATGCCGTGCCGTCCTCTCGCTCTCTCGCGGCGCCCCGGGGAGCCTGCCGGCGCCCGCCATAGCACGCGGCGCCGCTCCGGGCAGGACCCCCCCCACCCTGCGGCGGGGCCGGGTGAAAGCGCGGCCCGCCCGCCGTTTGCGCAATTATCCGCGCCGCGCCCGCATCCTCCCGTTGTGCCCGATCTCCGGACCGTGATAGCCGGAGGGCGCAGGTGCGGGGCCGGGGGGTTCCCACCGCGCCGGTCCCTTCGCCCATTCTGGCCCGCGGCGTGCAGCTTCCTTGCAGGCCGGGCCCGGTGGGCGTTTCGCCGAGCCAGACCACGATCGCCTGCCTGCAGGGGAAACAGCCATGTCCGTCTTCCGCCGCCGCCCCGCCGACCAGGGGCCGACCGAGCCCACGACCGTGCCGGTCTCGCGCGATCCGGACCTGGCGATGCCCCCCTTTCGTCCCACTCCGGGCCAAGCCCCCAAGGACCCTGTCATGAGCCTGCCGCCCAAGCCCACCGCGCCCCAGGTCCCCACTGCCCCCGGCGTGACCATGCCGCCCCGCCCCGCGGCCCGCCCGGCCACCGCCGAGCGCCGCACGCTGGTGGTGGGCAAGGGCATCTCCCTCCAGGGCACGGTGGCGGATGCCGAGCGCCTGGTGGTGGACGGCACGGTTGAGAGCCAGATGATCCAGGCGACCGAGCTGCAGATCACCCATTCCGGCGTGTTCAAGGGCGCCGTGCAGGTCGAGGACGCCGAGATCGCCGGCGTGTTCGACGGCACCATCACCGCGCGCGGCTCCCTGACCATCCGCGCCACCGGCCGGGTGCTGGGCACCGCCCGCACGCGCCGGCTTTCCGTGGAGGAGGGCGGGCAGCTCTCGGGCAGCATGGAGATGCTGACCGATGCCCAGGCCGCCGCGCCGCCGCAGGCGCTCGCCCCGGCCTCGCAGCCGGACAGTGCGCCGCAATACGCCACGCCGAACCTGGCCCAGCCCCGCTACTGACGCGCGGCCAGCCCCGGGGGCGCCCCTCGGGGCGTGCCCGCGGGCGCCCTGCCCACCCACACCGCAGCCCGCCCGAAGCCAGGACCGGCCATGAACGCGTCGACCGGCGGCCGCAACCGGCACCGCGCAGCGCAGCCCCATCCGCCCCCGGCGGGCGCGCTGGGCCGGTTGCTGGCGGCCGGGGTGGCGCTGGCGCTGGCGGGCTGCGCCCCGGCACCGGACCAGACCGCCAGCCGCGTGCTGGAGGAGGTGCTGGAAAGCCACCGCGCCAGCATGGCCGCCGTGGAGGCCCCGGCCGAGGCCCGCTCGCGCGGCATGGCGCCCGTCGGGCGCGCCGCGCCGGGCAGCGTGGCCTCCCTGCTCGGGCAGTCGCGCGAAGGGGTGATCGCCGTGCTCGGCCAGCCCACCCGGCGCCGGCCGGAAGGGGATGCGGAGATCTGGCTCTACCAGGGCCGCAACTGCGCGGTGGACGTTGTGCTCTACCAGGACGGCGCGGGGCGCGCCGCCAGGGTGCCGCGCGTGGCCTGGGCCGCCGCCCGTGCTTCGGGAACCGAGCGCCGGACGGAGGCGGGCTGCCTGTCGGAGCTGGTCGCGGGCTAGGACCGCCGCTCAGGGTTAAGGCCTCAGGGCGAGAGCCCGAGATGCGCGGCCAGCACCTCGGCCGAGTGCCGCCAGGGCAGCGGGCGGAAGCCGTCGCGGATCTCCGCCTCCTTTTGCGCGATCAGCGAGTCGTCGGTGCAGGCGCGGCGGATGGTCCCGGTGGCGGCGGTGATGTTGTCGGGATCGATGTAGAGGCAGAAGGCGCCGCCCGCCTCGGGCAGCGAGCTGCGGTCGGAGGCGATGCAGAGCTTGCCGAAGCACAGGCTCTCGGTCACCGGCATGCCCCAGCCCTCGTACAGGGAGGGGAACAGGGTGAAGCGGCAGCCCCGGTAAAGGGCGGCCAGCTCCGTGTCGGTCGGGTCCTCCACCACCACGATCTTGCCGCCGAGATGCCCGCAGCTCCCGATCCGCTGCAGCAGGTCCTGCACGAGCCGGCCGATGTGCCCGGCGAACACCAGGCTGGGCACAAGCTCGGGGGCCATTTCCTCCGCCATGCGGCGCCAGGCCCGAAAGGCGAGGAGGTGGTTCTTGCGCGCCTCGATCGTGGAGGCGACCAGCGCGTAGCCGCCGGGCCGCAGCCCCATGGGCAGGGCGGCTGCGGCAGCCACGGGCGGGCCGAGGAAGCCGGCTCCGATGGGAATGGTGCGCACGGGCAGGCGCAGGGGCACCCCCTCCCGCACCGACCAGCGCTCCACGTCGCGGGCGGTGGCCTCGGATATGGCGAGAAGGTGGTCCACCCGGGGCGCGAAGCCGTTGAACCAGTGCGAGAACGCCCGCGCCTGCCCGGCATCGCACCATTCCGGGCGCAGCAGGGGGATCAGGTCATGGATCAGGAGCGCGGTGCGCATGGGCCGCCCCGCCGTGGCGCGGGCAACGAAGGTGCCGTCGTCGTCGTGGAACCAGGGGGAGCCGAGCACGCCCAGAACGTCCTCCGGCCCGGCCAGGGCGCGGATGTCCTCGCCGCGCACCACCTCGCCTTCGCCGGAGGCAGGGGCCTGGAACAGGAGCGGGGCGGCGCGGAGGGAGAGGGTGCCGTGGCGCAGCGCCGTGCGCTGGGCGGCGGCGGCGGCGCGCTGGGCGATGAGGGCCTTGATCAGCGGTTCGCGCACCGTCAGCGGCAGGCGGCCGGCAAAGCGGCCCAGCAGCCCGCCGCGACGGCCGGCGGCCGGGGGGATGGGGGCCGGGCCGCGCGCGGGTTCGGCGGAGGGTTCCAGCAGCCCGGCGAAAAGCTGCTGCACGGCCTCCCAGGGCACGGCGCGGAGCGCGCCGCCCACGGGGTCGCGGCGGCAGAAGCGCACGCGGCCGCCCAGCCGCTGCACCAGCCCCGTGTAAAGCCCGAAGCACAGGCGCTGGATGTCGCCCGGGCGCGGATTCCGCAGCGCGTGGCGGAAGAGATCCTCCACATCGAGCCACAAGGTCATTGTATCGGGCGTTCCATCCGGATCAGCGGTAAGGCGGCCAGGCCAGAGGGACAAGGCGAGGCGGGTGCCGGATTTCGCGAGGCGCCCCGCTGAGTGTATTCAGGCTTGGGCGAGCATGTTCTCGATGATGGTATCGACGGGCCCGTCGGCGAC
>NZ_JBHLVZ010000034.1:0-25239 GCF_042433125.1 Muricoccus vinaceus
GCCGCCGCCTCCTCCTCGAAGCCGCGTACCAAAGCCTCCACACGCGCACCGCGCGCCGCCTTCGCCGCCGACTCCGCCGCGGCGAGGGATGCAAGGCGATCCTGTTCCAGCGCGGCCAGGCGGAAGCCCTCGACGGCCTTGGCCATGCCACCCACCTCGTCGCGCCGGCCCGAGCCGGGGATGGGGGAGGTCTTGTCCCCGGCGGCCAGCTCGCGCATGCGCAGGGCGATCTGCGCGATCGGGCGCGACACCCCCACCCGCATGATGAGCAGGGCCAGCACCATCGGGAGCACGATGCCGAGCACCGAGGCGACCAGGAGGTTGCGGAAGGCCGCGTCGCTGGCCTGGTGCTCCGCCTCCACCGTTTTCTCCAGCCGTTCGGTCAGCTGGTCCAGCTTGGCGATGAGCATGGAGCGCGCCGCGATCTGGGCCGGGCTGTAGAGGTCGATCAGCGCCCTCTTCGCCTCGTCGTCGCGGTTCGCGAGGGCGGCCTGGCGGATAGCGTCGGTGAAGCTCCGCGCGCGCTGCAACTCGGTGCGGAAGCCGGCGAGATCGGCGGCCAGGCCCGGCAGGGCCTGCTCGGCCTTCGAGAGCCGGTCATCAAAGGTGCGCCGGGCGGAGGCGAGTTCCGTGAAGGCCGCCTGGATGCGGGCGGGGTCGTCCTCCAGCACGGCGAAGCTCATGATGCGCGTCGCGTCGAGAAAGGCCGTGTTGGCGCGCGAGAGCCACAGGGCCGCGTGCGCCTCGCCTTCGACCAGGCTGCCGTAGCGGTGATCGGTTTCGCGCAGCTTGCTCGCCCCGTACCAAGCCGTGCCCAGTGCCGAGACGCCCATGAGCGCGAGGGCGACCAGCAGCTTGCTGGAGATCTTCAGGTTTCGGATGAGGTTCATTGACTTCGCTCGGCTCGATCGCTGCCGGGGGAAGCTCAGGCGGAACAATTAACTTTTAATGAATCCTGGCGGGATTCAGACGTGCTGGCCGCCGTTGATGTGGATTTCCGCCCCGTTCACGTAGGAGGACGCCCCGGAGCAGAGGAACAGGATGGTTTCCGCCACCTCCTCCGCGCTGCCGAGCCGGCGCATGGGGATGTCGCGCTGCACGATCTCCTCCGTGCCGGGAGACAGGATGGAGGTGTCGATCTCGCCGGGGGCGATGGCGTTCACGCGGATGCCGTGGGCGCCGAACTCATGCGCCATCTCCCGCGTCAGCGCGGCGAGCGCGGCCTTGGAGCAGGCATAGGCGGTGCCGGCGAAGGGGTGCACGCGCGAACCCGCGATGGAGGTGACATTGACGATGCTGCCCTGCCCCGCGCTCAGCTCCGCGAACAACCCGCGCGCCAGGGCGGCAGTGGAGAACAGGTTCACGTTGAACACCGAGGACCACACCGACTGGTCGGAGCCGAGGGCGCCGAGGCGCGAGCCCCCCTCCCCTTTCGGCGAGATGCCGGCGTTGTTCACGAGGGCATGGAGCCGCCCCTCCGGCAGGCGCTCCCGCACGACCTCCACCAGGGCGGTGACCTGGGCGGGGTCGGACAGGTCGGCCTGGATGTGGCTCCAGCGGGCGTTCGGCCAGCGGCATTCCTCCGAGAAGGGCTGGCGGGAGACGGTGAGGATGCGCCAGCCCTCGGCCTGGAAGCGCTTCACCGTCGCGTGGCCGATGCCGCGGCTGGCGCCGGTCAGCAGCATGATGCGGGTGCCCGCGGGGGGTGGGTTCGGCATGGTCGGCGGCTTCCGCTCAGGGCGCGCCCACATGACGTGAGCGGGGGCTCCCCCGCAAGCGGCGCATTGCGGCGCAACGGGCGGGGGGCGGCACCGGAGCGGGCCGGGCAGGGTGGCGGCGGAACACGGGAATGCCTGCCATGCCACCCTTTCGCCGCCTCGCGGCCTCCAACCTCGCCGCCCAGGCGTCGGAACAGATGGCGCTGGCGGCGGCGCCGCTGATCGCCGTGCTGGCCCTGGGCGCCGGGGCGGCGGAAACGGGCTGGCTGCAGGCGGCGCAGACCCTGCCCTTCCTGCTGCTCGCCCTGCCGGCGGGGGTCCTGGCGGACCGCGTGTCCCGCCCGCGGCTGATGGTGGGGGCGGAGGCGCTCCGGGCGGTGGCGCTGCTGGCCGTGCCGCTCCTGGCCTGGCGCGGTGCGCTGGACCTTCCGGCGTTGGCGGCGCTGGGCTTCCTGGGCGCGGCGGGCACGGTGGCGCAGGGCGTGGCGGCGCCGGCGCTGCTGCCGGCCCTGGTACCGCGCGCGGAACTGGCCGCGGCGAACCGGTGGCTCGAACTGGGCCGCAGCGGTGCCTTCGCGGCGGGTCCCGCGCTGGGTGGGGCGCTGATCGGCTGGACCGGGGGCGGGCCGGCCTATGCCCTGGCCTTCGGGCTGTCGCTTCTCTCGGCGGCGCTGCTGCTGGGCATGCGCGAACCCGCCCGCGACGCGGCACCCCGCCGCCATGCCCTGCGGGAGTTGCAGGAAGGGGTGGGCTTCGTGCTCTCCCACGCGCTGCTGCGGCCGATCCTGCTGACGGCGGTGGTGTTCAACACGGCCTGGTTCGTCCTCCAGGCCGGCTACGTGGTGCATGCGGTGACCCATCTCGGGCTGTCGGCGGGCGGCGTGGGCGTGACGCTGGGGCTTTACGGCCTGGGGATGGTGGCGGGGGCGCTTGCGGCGCCCTGGCTGGCCCGCCGCTTCCCGCTGGGGGCGCTGATCGCGGCCGGGCCCTGCGTCGCGGCGGTGGCGGCGCTGCTGATGCTGGGCACGGTTCCGCTACCCTCGGCGGGGCTGGCGGGGCTGGCCTTCTTCCTGTTCGGGGCGGGGCCGGTTCTCTGGACCATCAACACCACCACCCTGCGCCAGGCGGTGACGCCGGGCGCGATGCTGGGGCGGGTTTCCGCGACGGTGATGGCCGTGACCTTCGGCGCGCGGCCGCTGGGCGCGGCGATCGGGGCGCTGTTGGCCGCGCGCCACGGGACCGGGGCGTGCCTGCTGGTGTCCGCGGCGGGGTTCCTGGCCCAGGCGGGCGTGATCCTGCTCTCGCCGGCGCGGCGGCTGCGGGTGCTGCCGCGGGCGGCGTGACACGCCCCTTCCCGGCCTGACGGGGCCGGCGAAAGCGGGCAAGGTCCCCCGGCCCAGAGGAGCCGCCGATGCCCAGACCCGCCCGCCGCCTGCCCCGCCCCCGCGCCATGATCGTCGCGCCGCAGCCCGAGGCGGTGGAGGCCGGCGCGGCCGTGCTGCGCGGCGGCGGCAACGCGCTGGACGCCGTGATCGCCTGCGCCCTCGCGCAGGGGGTGGTGGACCCGATGATGTGCGGGCTCGGCGGCCTCGGCGTGCTGCACGTGTTCGACCCGGCCAGCAGGCGGCACGCGGTGCTCGACGGCCTGTCCGCCGCGCCGCTGGCCTGCCGGGAGGAGATGTGGGCCGATCTCTACGAGGGCGAGTGCCCGGACGGCTTCGGCTACAGGGTGCGCGGCCAGGTGAACGAGATCGGCCATCGGGCGGTGACCACGCCGGGCATCCTGCGCGTGCTGGGCATGGCGCATGGGCGCTTCGGGCGCGCGGACTGGGCGGGGCTGTTCGATCCCGCGATCGGCCTTGCGACCGAGGGCTGGCTGGTGCGCCCGCACGTGGCCACGATGTTCCACCTGGACGAGAAGGCCTATGGCCGCCTGCCCTACGCGGCCAAGCTCGGCTTCACCGAGGATGGGCGGCGCCTCTACATGGGCGCGGACGGCGCGCCGAAGCGGCTGGGGGAGGTGGTGCGCAACCCCGGCCTCGCGGAAACCCTGCGGCACGTTTCCCGGGAGGGAGCGGAGAGCCTCTACACCGGGGAGCTTTCGCGCCGGGTGGTGGCTGACATGACAGCCCATGACGGCCTGCTCTCGGCGGAAGACCTGGCGCGCTTCACCCCGGCCTGGCGGGAGCCGCTGTCCGTGGAATACCGGGGCTTTCGCGTGGCGCTGCCGCCCCCGCCCGCGGGGGGCGTGGTGATCGCGGAGATGCTTCGCATCCTGGAGCGCTTCGACCTCGTCTCCCTCGGCCACAACGCGCCCGGGTACATGCGCGTGATGGCGGAGGCGATGAAGACGGCGACGCGCGACAAGGACCGGCATATCGGCGACCCCGACTTCATCCCGCCGCCCTTGGACATGCTGCTGTCCGACGCCTATGCCGGGGAATGCGCGGCCCGCATCCGCTCCGGCGAAAAGGTGTCGCTGCCCCGCGCGGGGGCGGAGGCGAAGCACACCACCACAGTGTCCTGCGTGGATGCGGACGGGATGGTGGTGTCGCTGACGCACACGCTGGGCCTGCCCTCGGGCGTCATCCCGCCCGGCACGGGCTTCATGCTGAACGGGGGGATGAACAACTATGACCCGCGGCCGGGGCGGGCGGGTTCGATCGCGCCGGGCAAGCGGCGCTTCTCCACCATGTCGCCCGCCATCCTGTTCGACGGCGCGGCGCCGGTGGCGACGCTGGGGGCACCGGGCGGGGCCTGGATCACCGTTTCCACCATGCAGGTTCTGGTGAACCTGATCGACTGGGGCATGACGATGCAGGAGGCGGTGATGGCGCCGCGTTTCTCCGCCACGAGC
The DNA here is from genome assembly GCF_042433125.1 of Muricoccus vinaceus. Taxonomy (NCBI): domain Bacteria; kingdom Pseudomonadati; phylum Pseudomonadota; class Alphaproteobacteria; order Acetobacterales; family Roseomonadaceae; genus Muricoccus; species Muricoccus vinaceus. The sequence continues at coordinate 4,576 of NZ_JBHLVZ010000034.1, forward strand.
GACGCGATCGACATCTCCAACCGCATCCCGCGCGCGGCGCAGCGCGCGCTGGAGGAGATGGGCTACGCCGTGCGGCGCAACCCCACCAGCTATCCCTTCGCGGCCGTGCACGGGATCACGATGTGGGACGGCCTGCTGGAAGGCGGCGCCGATCCGCAGCGCGACGGCTACGCGGCCGGGATCGCCTAGAGTTCGAGCCCCGCGACCCGCCCGGCCCAGACGCGCGCGACGGTGTTCGGCGTGAGCAGCCGCCGCGCCGTTTCCGCGGCCTCCCCGCGCGACAGGCTGGGCACGGGGCGCGCGGTGGCGCCGGCGGCCAGCGCCACCGCGGCGTTCTCGGCCATGTAGATCGCGACCATCACGGCGGTGGCGATGTCGGGTCCCACCACCACGGCGCCGTGGGCCCGCAGCAGCGCGGCGCGGGCGGGCCCCAGGCAGGCCCCGAGGGAATCCGCCTTCTCCACCGTGTCCACCAGCATCCCGCCATCGCCGAAGGGCGCGCTGTCCCAGACCGGGATGTCCCAGCCCGCGACCGCGCCGGTGTGGAAGACCGGCCGCAGCGGCGGCGCGCCGACCAGGGTGAAGGGCAGCAGCGGACGCGCGTGGTGGTGGATGGAAACCTGCACGTCGGGCCGCGCCGCGAAGACGCGGGCGTGCAGCACGGCCTCGGAATAGGCCTGCGCTCCCGGGTCCTCGCAGGTGCCGTCCGGGCCGTGGCGGCGGAGATCGGCGGGGGTGACGCGGTTGGGCGGCAGCGCGCGCGAAAGCCAGAAGCGGGCGGGATCGGCGGGGTCGCGCAAGGCGACATGGCCGAAGTCGTCCACGATGCCGTCCCGCGCGAGGAGGCGGTTCGCCAGGGCGAGGTCGCGCAAGCTAGTCTCGGTCATGCCAGGTCCATCGCTCCAGGAATGATCGCGCCCATGCACCGCCGCAGCCTTCTTGTCATGTCCGGCCTCGCCCCGGCGGCGGCGTCCGCACCGGCCCGGGCGCAGGCCCGCACGGTGCGGGTGGTGGTGCCCTACCCGCCCGGGGGCGGCATCGACATCTCCGGACGCATCTTCGCCGAGGCCCTGGCGCCCGCCCTGGGCGAATCCTGGGTGATCGAGAACCGCTCGGGCGCCAACGGCTCGGTCGGCAGCGCGGCGGTGGCGCGGGCGGAGCCGGACGGGCGGACGCTGCTGTGCAACTCGGACAGCCACCTGCTGGCCCGCGGCGTGATGCGCCAGGTGCCCTACGACCCCGTCGCGGACTTCACGCCGGTCGCCAGGCTGGCGGTCTCGCCGCTGGTGCTGGTGGGGGCGCCCGGGCTGCTGGCGCCGGACCTGCCGGCGCTGCTGGCCGACGTGAAGGCCCGTCCGGACCGGCATGCCTTTGCCAACACCTCGCTCGGCACCTCCGGCCATCTGGCGACGGAGGTGTTCCGGCTGGAGGCGGGGGTGCCTGTCCTGGTGGTGTCCTATCGGGGAACGGGGCCCGCGCTGCAGGACGTGGTGGGCGGGCAGACGAGCCTGATGATGGCGCCCCTGCTCTCGGCCCTGCCGCTGATCCAGGCGGGGCGGCTCCGGGCCTATTGCGTCACGGGCGCGGGGCGCGCGGCGGTCGCGCCGGAGATCCCCGGCGCGGCCGAGGCGGGGATGCCCGCGCTGGCGCCGATCGCGCCCTGGTTCGCGCTCTGGGGGCCGAGGGGGCTGCCGGCGGCACAGGTGGCGCGGGTGAATGCCGCCGTGCAGGCGGCGGCGGGACAGGCGGAGGTGCGGCGCAGGCTGGCGGAGCTCGGCGGCGAGCCCGTGCGGGACGAAAGCCCCGACGCCTTCGCCGCCTTCATCGCCGAAGCCGCGGAGCGCGGGCTTTCGGTGCTGCGCCGGGCCGGGGTGCAGCCGGAATAGTCAGGCCCCTCCGGCGGCGCCGGGCCCCGGCGCCTCGCCTTCAGCCCGGGTCCGGCGCCCCTGCCGGCAGGGCGCGCGGCGTGAAGCAGATGGTGGCGCGGAGGCCCGCCGGGTCGAAGTCCAGCGCCACCTCGGCGCCGGGGCCGAGGTCCCGCGCGAGGGAGCGTTCCAGCAGCCTCGTCCCGAAGCCGCCGCGTTCCGGCCGGGCGGGCACGGGCGGGCCGCCGGTTTCGCGCCATTCCACCAGGCCGGAGACGCCGTCCGGGCCGGGGCTGCAGCGGACCTCCACGCGGCCTTCCGGCACGGACAGGGCGCCGTGCTTGGTGGCGTTCACCGCCAGCTCGTGCAACGCCATGATCAGGGCCTGCGCCTGCCCGGGGGCCGCCAGGGCGATGGGGCGGTGGCAGGCGCAGCGGACCCGGACACGGGGCTCCGCCTCGCCCTTGTCGGCCTCCAGCCAGGTGGCGAGGCCGGTGCGCAGGATGGCGTCCAGAGCCACGCCTTCCCAGGCGAAGGCCGTCAGCAGGTCGTGCGCGCGGGCCAGGCTTTGCAGGCGGCCGGTGAAAACCTCCATGAAGCGGGCCGGCTCGGCGCCGGCCTGCCCGCGCGCGGTTTGCAGCGCCAGGCCCTGCACGGTGGCCAGTGCGTTCTTGGCCCGGTGATTCAGCTCGGCGACGACGAGGCGGAGGCGGCGCTCGCTGTCGGCCAGCGCATCGGCGGCGGCGCGGCGGCGGCCGGTCTCGGCCTGGTGCGCCTCCGCCAGGCGCCATGCCTCGGGCAGGCGCGCGGCCTCGGCCCTGTCGGCCGCGGTTCCGCCGTCCGGCGCGACGGCCAGGCGCAGCACCGCCAGCACGGGCCGCAGCACCCCGCGCGCGATCCAATGGGCCAGCGCCAGGCCGAGCAGGAGCAGGAGCAGCCCGATCAGCAGGGAGGTGATGGCCGCCTGCCAGGCCGGCCCCGTCAGCGCCGCGGCCGGCACCGCCACGACCACGCCCCAGCGAAAGGTCGGGAGCCGGCTGAAGGCGGTGATGACGGGCTCGCCATCGGGGGAGATGGCCTCCAGCACGCGCTCCTCCCCCGGTTCCTCCCAGACCCTGAGAAGCTCGGGCGTGACCGGCTGGCCGACGAAGCGCCCGGGATCCGGGGTCCGGGCGAGGCGCACGCCGGCGCGGTCGACCACCGCGGTGATCCAGCCGGGCGCGGGCTGCTGGCGGACGATCACGGTGTTGAAGCTGTCCAGGTCGGGATTCATGGACAGCACCAGCCCGGGGTTGTCCCCGGCGGCACGGACCGGAACCTCGATCGCGATAACCGGGCGCTGCACCACGAGGCCGAAATAGACATCCGACACCGAGGGCTGGCCGGTGGCGAGGACGCGCCGCTGGTTGTCCAGGCTCTGCCGCACCGGCAGGGGCACGCCGGCCGGAACGGCGGTGTTCATCAGCTGCTGCCCGTCCGCGCGCAGCAGCAGGATGTTCGCGCCGGGGGCCTGGCGGGCCACGACCACCTCGGCCTGGGTGCGGAAGGATTCGAGGTCGCCCGCGGCGAGTTCCCGCGACTGGGCGAGAACCTCGAGCACGGCGATGCGCGACTGCAACTCCCCCTCGATGGCCAGCGCGAGGCCATGGGCGAGGTTCAGGGCCTGCTGCGTGGCCTGGCTCCGGTCCTTGCGGTAGGTGGCGTAGACACCGGCCAGGTTGACGGCGAGGAGAGGAAGGACACCCGCGAGAACCAGGAGCATCAGGCGGCTCCGGAGCGTCAGGCGGCCCATGCAGCCTGCCGGGATCGGATCATGGAGCGGGATGGTGCCTTCGGGTTCGGGCGAGGCCAGTTCAGGATTGTTTCAATCCTGTGGTGCTGGCGCCGCCCGATACACCGTTCGTGATCGCCATTTCCAGAAGTTTCGTTCTTTCGGACGAAAACGCCCGGGCGCGGCGCCTAGCGGAGCGTTTCGCGCGTCACGCTGCCGCTGGGGGCGGGCTGCATGGGCGGCATGGCGCCGGGGCCGACGGCCATGGGGGAGGTCCCCTGCCCCATCCCGCCGCCGCTGCCGAAACGCATCAGCGCCGCGCGCAGGGGGTCGGCGGCCGGGTTGTGGGCCTGCATTTCCAGCACGATCTGCCGGGAGCCGGCGGGGCGGCCGTAATAGGCTTGGTTGAAGTCGCTGCGGCTGGAAAGCAGCGATCCCTCCAGCGAGATGCCGGCATAGAGGCCACGGGTGCGGGCGTAGCTGACGATGTCGGCGCCCACGGCGGTGGTGGTGGCGCCCGCGATGCCGCCCCCGATGGTCGCCAGCGCGACGGAGGCGTCGGCGCCGAGCTTGACCTGGCTGTCCATCACGGCGCCGAGGCCCTTGTCCGTCAGGATCAGCATCATAACCTGCGCGTCCTGGATGCCGATCTGGAAGCCGAAGCTGGCGGAGCCGATGGTGTAGAAGGCCGGCGAGGACCAGGAGCCGGCGCCGTCGCGCGCCGTCAGCACGCAGTCGCCGCCCTGGCCGCCGAAGATGAAGCCGGCGCGGAACAGGCGGGGGCAGACCATCACGGCGCGCGCCTGGCGGAGCAGGCGGTTGACGTCGCGCACCGCGTTGGCGTCGCCCTCCGTCAGCATTTCCTGAACGGTGAGGGTGGCCCGGTCCACCAGGCCCTGCGCCTCGGACTGGGCGAGGGCCAGTCGCGGCGCGGCCAGGACCAATCCCGCCAGGGCCCCGAACAGGATCATCGTGCGACGCATGAAGTTCTTCCCCCAACCCCTTGCCTGGGCGGGAGACTAGCGGGTGGATCGTGGCGAGGCCAGGGCGGGGCGCACGATCCCGCCAGCGCTTATTCCGGCGGCTCCTCGTTCACCGACCAGACCCGCCAGTCGCCGCCGACGCGCTCCAGCCGGGTGAGGGAGAGGTTCTTCACGCTGAACTGGAGCGCCTGGTGCGGGGTGAAGCCGCAGGCATGGGCGAGGGCCGCGCGGATCGAGCCGCCATGGGCGACGATCACGGCATCCCCCCCGGCATTCTCGGCGGCCACGGCCTCCAGCGTGGGGCCGACGCGGGCGACCACGTCGGACAGGCTTTCGCCGCCGGGCGGGCGCTCGTCGGCGCCGTGCATCCAGAAGGGGTGGGGCGGGTCGCGCAGCACGGCGGTGAAGTCCTCGTGCGTCAGGCCCTCCCACTCGCCCAGGTGCTGCTCGACGAAGTGGGGCAGCGGGGTGGGTTCCTGCGCGGGATAGCCCGCGGCGAAGATGGCCATGGCGGTGGCGCGGGTGCGGGCGAGCGGGGTGCAGTACCAGCGGGCCTCGGGCGGCAGGCGGGCGGCGAGCCAGGCATGGGCGGGGCGCTCGCGCTCCAGCGTTTCCTCGCACAGCGCGACATCCATGGAGCCGTAGGCGGTCAGGCGCGCCCCGGCCTCGACCAGGGCATGGCGGATGAGGAAGATGCGGGCGCTGTCGGGCATGGCCGCCCCATACGACAGCCAGCGGCCCCGGACGAGGCCCCCGGAGGCTGGGCCAGCCTTACTCCCCGATCGTCAGCAGTGCCCCGCGGTCGCGTGCCTGGTGGAACTGGCGCATGAACACGAAGGCCAGCGCCGCCACCCAGAGCAGGTCCAGCGCGAAGGCCCAGCCGAGATGGCCCCAGGCGATGCGGTTCTCCAGAAGGGCGGCGCGCATGCCCTCGAACACATGGGCGGAGGGCGTGGCGAGCGCCACCGGCTGGAGCCAGGCCGGCAGGATGGCGACGGGGTAGAACACCGCCGAGATGGGCGCGAGGCCGAACAGCACGGACCAGGCCAGGGATTCCGCCCCCGCCCCGTGGCGCAGGATCAGCGCGGTGACGCCGAGGGCGACGGCCCAGCCCATGATCATGAGCGCCGCGAAAAACAGCACCACCACGGGGCCGAGCGCAAAGAGGCCGAAGCCGTAGAGCAGCCAGGCGAGCAGCACCGCGGGCAGCACGCCGACCAGCATGCGCAGCGCGCTCATCGCCACCAGCGCCGCGACCAGTTCCCAGGGGCGCAGCGGCGAGACGAAGACATGGCCGAGGTTGCGCGACCAGATCTCCTCCAGGAAGGAGATGGCGAAGCCCATCTGGCTGCGCAGCGCGACCTCCCACAGCAGCACGCCGCCGAGCAGGGTTCCGGCGGCCAGGGTGCCGAGGTTCTGTGCCGCTGGGTTCTGGGTTCCCGGCATCTGGGAGGCGCCCGCGACATAGGCGGTGACGAAGCCCCATACGATCATCTGGAGCACCGGCCAGTACATCAGCTCCACCACGCGCGGCCAGGAGCGGCGGAACAGGGCGAGGTGGCGGTAGACCATGCCCCAGATCCGCCGGGCGGAGGCGAGCGCGGGGGAACGGCGGCGCCCGGCGGGGCCCGTGGTGTCGCGCATGCCGGTCGCCCTCCCTTTCCCGTTGTGCCCGGAGATAAGGGCTGGCGGGTGGCGGCGTCCAGCGCCGGGGGCGAGCGCGCGGGGCCTCAGCCCGGGCGGGCGGCCTGGGCGACGTTGCCGGCGGGCAGGACGGGGCGGACGGCGGCAGCGATGCCATCCGCCAGGGCCGCCGCCACGCAGTCATAGCCCAGGTCGGTGTGGTGCAGCCCGTCGGAGCCGATCACCGCGCTGTTGGGGACACCCTGGCTTTCCCACAGGCGCATCAGGGCGCCGCGCGCGAAGAGGGGGACGCGGTGGGCGGCGGCGAGGCGGGCGGTGATCGCCTCGAAGCGGCGCTGGTCCTCCGGCATGGCGCGCAGGCGCGGGGATTCCTGGCTGTCCATCAGAAGAGTCTCGATGCCGGCGGCGCGCAGCCGCTCGAGCCCGGCGCCGACCCCTGCCTCGTAGGCGGCAGGCGGCAGGCGGCGCAGCACGGCGTTGGCGCCGACCTGCCAGATCACCAGCGTGGGCGCGGCCGCGATGACGTCCCGCCCCAGGCGGGGGAGCATCTCGGACACGTCTTCGCCTCCCCTGCCGCGGTTGATCACGGTGATGGCACGGCCTGGCAGGGCCTCGCGCAGGCGGGCCTGGAGCCGGGCCGGATAGGTGGCGGCGGGGCCGCTGGCGGCGAAGCCCTCGGTGGAGGAGGAGCCGAAGGCGATGATCGTGAGGGGCCGCCCCTCCGCAACCGCCGCCCCCGTGGCGGGCAGCGCGAAGGCGGGGGTGGGCGAGGCCGGGCAGCCCGCCCGTGCCGGCAGGGCGAGGAGCAAAGCGAGGCCGAAGATCGACAGAACACGGAGCATCCGGCCAGCCTGCCACGCGCCCGCCCACCCCGCCAAGCCTTTCGGTGCCGAACCGTCCGGCGATCCCCCCTCGCCTTCCGGCGCTGGCGGTGCCTTGTTGGTGGGCGGGAGCGACGGCCGGGAGGGTCATGCATGGATGGAACGGCTCACGCGGCGCCGGCGGCGGCCCCAAGGGAGGGGCGCCGGCCGCGCGACCTGCGCGCCGACGTGTTCCGCGGGCTCGCGCTGTGGTTCATCTTCATCGACCACATCCCCGACAACTGGCTGGGCCACGCGACGCTGCGCAACGCCGCGCTCTGCGACGCGACGGAGGTGTTCGTGCTGCTGGCGGGCTATGCCGGCGGCATCGCCTATGGCGCCACGCTGGACCGGGACGGATGGCTCTTCGCGGCGGCGCAGGTGGTGCGCCGGGTGGGCTCGCTCTACGTCGCGCACATCGTGCTGTTCGTGATGTTCACCGCCCAGGTCGGCTATTCCGCGGCCGCCCTGGAGGGGGCGATCTATATCGACGAGCTGCACCTGGACGCCTTCGGCGAGCAGCCTTACCGCGCTCTGCTGGAGGCGCTGCTGCTGCGCTTCCAGCCGGCCTTCCTGAACATCCTGCCCCTTTACGTGCTGCTTCTGCTGCAATTCGCGGTCGTGCTGCCTCTGCTGCGGCGGCCGCGCCTGCTGCTGGGGCTTTCGCTGGCGCTCTATGCGGCCACGCGGCTGCTGGGGCTGGAGCTGCCGACCTGGACAGGGGGCGGCTGGTTCTTCAACCCGGGCGCCTGGCAGCTGCTCTTCGTGATCGGGGCGCTGATCGGCTACCGCCCGCCCGGCGGGGCGGGGGCGCCGCTGCGGCTGCCGTGGCGGCGCTGGGCGGGGTGGCTGGCCGCGGCCTGGCTCTCGCTGGGCTTCGCGCTGCTGTTCCTGGCCTGGCACCGGCCGGACCTGGGGCAGGCGGCGCCGCGCTGGTTCGTCGCCCTGCTGACCGAGGTGGACAAGACGGGGCTGCACCCGTTCCGGCTGATCTCGGTTCTGGCGCTGACCTACCTGCTGGCGCATGCGGTGCCGGCCGGGACGCCCTGGCTGCGCGGGGCCCTGGCTCGGCCCTTCCTGCTGATGGGGCAGCAGGGGCTGCCGGTGTTCTGCAGCGGGATCCTTTTCTCGTTCTTCGGCAGGCTTGCGCTGGAATATAACGACCGCGTTATCATGCAGGTGGCGGTGAACGCCGCCGGGCTGTTCTGCCTGGCCAGCGTGGCCTGGCTGTCCGGCTGGTACAAGCAACGGGAACGGGCACGGCGGATGCAGCCCGAACCGATCCCCCCAGGGAGACCGGCATGAGGTGGACCCCGCTTGTCGCGTGCCTGGCCGCGGCGCTTCTCCTCCTCGCGCCGGCGGGTGCCGCGCTCGCTTCGCCCTGCGAGGCACCGGCGGAGTTGCTGGACAGCGGCATGCCCCTGCCGGCCGCGGAACGCGCGATCGCGGAAGGGGCGCTGCGGATCCTGGTGGTGGGCTCGGCCTCCGTCATGGGGCCCGGGACCAGCAGCCCCGCCCATGCCTGGCCGGCCCAGCTGGCGGCGAACCTGCGCGACGGCCGGCCCGGCCTCGCGGTGGAGGTGACGGTGCGGGGCGGCCGCGGGCTGACGGTGGCCGAGATGCTGCCGATCCTGCAGGGCGCCACGGCCCCGCCGCCGCATGTGGTGATCTGGCAGGTGGGCACGGTGGAGACGGCGCGCGGCCTGGAGCCCGACTGGCTGGGCGGCCGCCTCACCGAAGGGCTGGAAGGGCTGCGCGAGCGCGGCATCGACGCCGTGCTGATGGACCAGCAGTTCTCCCGCTTCCTGCGGGCGAACGCGGACATCGCGCCGTATCAGGATGCCATCCGCATCGCCGCCGCCGCCGCGGGGGTGCCGCTGTTTCCGCGCTACGAGCTGATGCGGCACTGGGCCGACGCGGAGCGGATCGATGTTGAGCGGGCACCGCGGGCCGGGCGGACGGCGGTGGTGGACCAGCTGGGCGAATGCCTGGGGCAGGCGCTGTCGGTGCTGGTGCTGCGGGGCGCGGCGGCGGTTCAGCGGAACTGAGGGGGAGGCAGCCTCAGCCCTGGGGCGGGGCCTCCGGCGGGAAGCGGCCCGTGATCTCCGCGACGGCACGGGCCTGGGCAAGAAGGAGGCGGCGGCCTTTCTGGTCCAGCCCGTCCCAGATCATGCCCAGCTCCGCGCGGCCGGGCGCGTCCCTCACCGGCTCGGGCTGGGTGGGATGCAGCGTCAGCACAGGCGGGCTCCGGCCACGGGCGGCTCGAACAGGTCGGGTTGGAGGGCGGCGGCGCTCTGGCGGTCCCTGAGCGCCTGGGCGGGGCCCCAGAGCCAGTCGCCCTCCTCCATGGACAGGGCGGCGATCATGTCGAGCACGGCCGGCGCCGCCCTGTCCCGCGCGCCGCCGGCCGCGACATAGGCGGCGATGGCCCGCTCCAGGCAGGCCACGGCGTCGAGGCCGCGGCCTGCCGATTCGCGGTAGGTGATGCCCACGGCGCGCAGCTGGCGGGCTGGCCAATGGTTTGGCGCCACAAGGTTTTTCGGGCTTTCGTGGTCCATGCGCTGATCCTCTCTCCCGCACCGGCGGGGGGTGCTGGCAGGCTAGGACAACAAGAACGATTCGGGAACACGGAAGTTCCCTCGGGGAGGCGCCGGCCTCGCTCGCACGGGCGGGCCCCGGTTGCCGGCCCTGGTTCCCGGACAGGGCATCGTCCTGGCCGGGGCCACGGCCTCGGCGAGCCCCTGCCCGACCGGTGCACGAACCCGCCGTGCCGGGCCGGACGACGTCCGGGCTAAGCTTGCGCCAGGGTTTTCCGGCACGAGCCGGCTTGAGCGGGCGGCGAAACGCGCCGGACGGAGGCATCGGTGACAAAGGCCTTGCACACGAAGCCTGGCCACGCCGCCCCCCGAGGCGCTCACCTCCTGAAGGCGTTCGGGCAACGCGTTCGGGCGCGGAGCCCTGGGCTGGCGGCCGAAACGGCCCAGGGGGCAGCCGCGATCCGTTCCTGCCTCCGTGAGCACGAACCAGCGGCCGCCCTCAGCGGATCATCCGCGGGATCGCCAGCACCACATCCGGCCACACCGTGATCACCACCTGCGTCACGATCAACGGGATGTAGAAGGGCACCAGCGCGCGCAGGAGCTGGCGCATGCTGATCTCCGCGATGTCGGTCATCAGGAACAGGGCCAGGCCCATGGGCGGCGTCAGCAGGCCGATCATCAGGTTGAACACCACGACCAGGCCAAGATGCACCGGGTCCACCCCTGCGGCCACCAGGGGCGGGGCGACGATGGGCACGATCAGCAGCGTCGCGGTGGTGCTGTCCAGGAACATGCCGGCCAGGAAGAAGATGACGTTGGCCAGCACCAGCAGGGTCAGCGGGTCGTTCGACAGGCCGGTGACGAAGGTCGAGAACTCCTGCGGGATCTGCTCCACCGACAGGATCCAGCCCAGCATGGCGGCCGCCGCGACGATCACCAGGATGGCGGCGGTGTTGCGTGCGGTGAGCAGGGCGGAATCCAGCACGTGCCGCACCGTCATCTCGCGATGCACGACGAAGCCCACGAACAGCACGTAGAGCACCGCCACCGCCGCGGCCTCGGTGGGGGTGAAGACCCCCAGCAGCATGCCCAGGATGATCAGCACCGGCGCCATCAGCGCGGGAATGGCGGGCCAGGTGGCACCCCACGCTTCCCGCGGGGTTGGCCAGCGCGCCGCCCGGGGATAGCCCGCGCGCACCGACACGAGGCCTGCGGCGATCATCAGGAAGATCGTGCACACCACCGCGGGCAGGATGCCGCCCAGCAGAAGCTGCACCACCGAGACCGAGGTGGCGGAGCCGTACACGATCAGCGGGATCGAGGGCGGGAAGATCGGCCCGAGCAGCGAGGAGGAGGCGGTGACGGCGGCGGCGAAGGGCGCGTCGAAGCCGCGCTCGCGCATCGCCTTGATCTCCACCCGCCCCAGTCCCGCGATATCGGCCAGCGCGGCGCCGGAGATGCCGGAGAAGATCAGGCTGCCCAGGATGTTCACCTGGGCCAGCCCGCCATGGATGCGGCTGAACAGCGTGTCGGCGAAGTTGAAGATCCGGTCGGTGATCCCCGACAGGTTCATCAGGTTGCCGACGAAGATGAACAGGGGCACGGCCACCAGGGGAAAGCTGTCCAGGGCATAGGTGACGCGCTGCGCCAGCAGCGTCAGCGGCAGGTCCTCGATCAGCACGTAGCCGATGCAGGGGATCAGGATGGAATAGACGATGGGGAAGCCGGCCATGAACAGGGCCATGAAACCGGCGAGGACGAGATACCCGAGCATCGCGGCGCGTCAGCTCGCGGTCACGATCTTGGCCTCGGACTGGGGTCGCCCCAGCCGCGCCAGGTGCAGCACCGCGCCGCCGCCGAAGCCCACCGCCGCGCCGCCCAGATAGATCCAGAACGGGATGCCCAGGGTCGGCGTGCGGTTGCGCGGGTTGGCCGCCAGCGTTTCCCACAGCGCCCAGACCATGCCCAGGCAGGCCGCCGTGCAGCACAGGCCGATCATCAGGTCGGCCACCCGCAACGCCCTGGCCGGCAGCGCCGCCTTGAACTCGCCCATCACCAGGTTCTCGCCGGCGTCGATCACCAGCGGGTAGGCCACGAAGACGCCCAGGATCATGAACAGGCGCGCCACCTCGTCGAGGCCGAAGATCGGCAGGTGGAACACCTCGCGCACCAGGATCTGAACGGTCGGCAGGGCGACCAGCCCCAGCATCAGCGCGATCGAGAGCGCGCCGAGCACGGCCTTGGGGATACGCATGGGCGTGGGTGGCTCCGGGCTGGACGGGAAGGAAAGGGCCGGGCGGCGCGGCGGTGCCGCCCGGCCTTCGCCGGCAGGTCAGGCTATGGCGCCGATCCGGTCGATCAGGGGCGACCAGGCCGGGAAGTCCCGCTTCACCTGGGCCTGCACGGCGGTGCGGAAGGCGGCGTTGTCCAGCCCCTCCGCCTCCGTGATCACGGTCATGCCGCGCCCGCGCAGCTCGGCCACCAGGGCCTGGTCCGCCGCTTCCGCCCAGCCCAGGGATTCCTGCGCCTTTTCTGCGAGTGCGGCGGAGATGGCCTCGCGCTCCTCGGTCGGCAGGCGCTGCCATGTGCGCTCGTTGGCGAAGACCGCGAGGAGGGACAGCATGTGCCCGGTGAGCGACACGTGCGACTGCACCTCGTAGAGCCGGTTCGCATTGATCATGGTCAGCGGGTTCTCCTGCCCGACCACCGTGCCGGTCATCAGCGCGGTGGGCAGCTCCGCCACCTCCACGGGGGTCGGCACGGCGCCGAAGCCCTTCACCATGGACACCCAGAGGTCGATGGGCACGGCGCGGAACGCGCGGTTGCGCAGGTCCTCGGGCCGGCGCACCGGGAACTTCGCGGTGATGTGCCGCGGCCCCCGGTACAGGCGCCCGATGATCCGCAGCCCGCCGCCGCGCACCAGCTTCTCGTTCAGCTCCGCCAGCACGGGCGAGGCGGGGTCGGTGGCGCGCAGGGCATGGGCGCCGTCGCGGTAGACATAGGGCGCGTTGAACACGCCCAGTTCCGGCACGAACTTGGCCAGCGAGGCGAATTCATGGTGGCCTGCGGCGATGGAGCCGGCCTGGATGCCGTCCACCATCTCCGACACGCCGCCGAGCTGGCTGTTGGGGAAGACGCGGATCTCGGTCTTGTTGCCGCTCTTCTGCCGTGCCAGCGCGGCGAACTCGGTGGCGAAACGCGTCTGCACGTCGCCCTCGGAGCCGACATGCGCGTAGCGCAGCGTGGCGGCCCAGGACGGGCGGGAAAAGGCCAGCGCGGCGGCGGCAACGGTGCCGGTGGCCAGCGCGGAGCGGCGGGTCATGCGGGTCATGGCGTTCCTGTTTCCTCCGATTGCGACGATGGTTCCGTTCCGGTGCCGCCGCGCACCGCCGTCAGGGGTCTGGCCGGTAGAGGCGGATGACGGAAGCGCTGTCCACCATCTCGTTTCCCCCCGCCACGTAGTCGGCGAAGCGCGCCACCGCGGTCTCCACCAGCGGCAGCTCCAGATCCAGGTCGTGGGCGAATGCCTTCACGGCCTTGAGGTCCTTCAGAAGCTGGCGCGCGTAGCTGGTGGGCGGCTCGAAATCGCGGCGCTGCATCTGGGCGTAGATCTTCTGCAGCAGCGAGCCGTCCGCGTGGCCGCCGGCCAGCCCGGCCGGCAGGGCGGCGGCGTCGAGCCCCGCCGCCTCGGCCATGGCCAGGGCCTCGGCCATCAGCACGAATCCGGTGCCCACGATCGCTTGGTTCAGCACCTTGGTGGTCTGCCCGGCTCCTGCCGGCCCCATGCGCGTGACATTGGTGCCGAGGTCGCGCAGCACGGGCCCCAGTGCCGCGATCTCGCCGGGATCGCCGCCCATCATGATCGTCAGCGTGCCGCCGCGGGCGGCCTGGGGGCCGCCGGAGACGGGTGCGTCCACCCATCCCATCCCGGTCTCCGCGCGCAGCCGCGCCGCCATCTCGCGCGTGGCGGCCGGGTCGGCGGTGGAGTGGTCGAGCAGGACCTTGCCGGCGGCGGGGCCGGCCGAGGCGATGCCGTCCGGCCCGAAGACGCAGCGCGCCACGGCCTCCGTGTGCAGCACGCACAGGATCACCACGTCGCTCGCCGCGGCCACGGCGGCGGGGGTGGGCGCGGCGACCGCACCGTGCGGCACCACCCGGTCCAGGCGCTCCGGCTCCAGGTTCCACACGGTGACGGGGCGGCCGCGCTCGAGCAGGCGCAGCACCATGGCCTCGCCCATGATGCCGATGCCGAGGAAGCCGATGCGGGGCTCGGGCATCAGGGGGCCTCCCCGGCCTGGTTGGTCAGGCGGTCATACACGCGGAACAGGGCCTGGTTGCCGTTGGCGTCTTCGCCATGCGCCCGCGCCTCCAGGTAGAGGCTGGTCGCCAGGGCGAGGCCGGGCAGCGGCAGCCCGTACTGGAAGCCCAGCTCGCCGGCGAGGCGCAGGTCCTTCAGCTTCAGGCCGATGCGGAAGCCCGCGCTCGCGTCCTTGGCAACCATCTTCGGGCCGAGGTTCTGCAGCATCCAGGAGGACGCCGCGCCGCCCAGCAGCACCTCCCGCAGCAGCTCCAGGTCGAGCCCGGCGGCGCGGCCGAGCGCCAGGGCCTCGCAGATCGCCTGCAGGTTCAGGGCGCAGATGAGCTGGTTGCACGCCTTCACCGTCTGCCCCGCGCCGGGCGGGCCGACATGGCGCACCGTGGTGCCCAGCGTGGCCAGGATGGGCTGCGCGGCCGCGAAACCCGCCTCCGTCCCGCCGGCCATGATGGACAGGCTGCCGCTTTCCGCCCCCTGCGGGCCGCCGGACACGGGGGCGTCCAGCATGGCCGTGCCCACGGCCTGGAGCCGCTCGGCCATGCCGCGGCTGGCGGCCGCGGAGATGGTGCTCATGTCGATCACCAGCCGCCCCGCCGGCGGGTTCTCCACGAGCCCCCCGGGGCCGAGCACGACCTCCTCCACCTGCGGCGTGTCCGGCAGCATGAGCACCACGGCATCCGCGTCGCGCGCCGCCTCGGCCACCGAGCCGGCGGCGGTGGCGCCGCGGGCGGAAAACTCCTCCACCGCCTCGCGCCGGACGTCGTGGACGTGCAGCGCGTGGCCGGCGGCGAGGAGGTTCGCCGCCATGCCCCGCCCCATGGTGCCCAGGCCGATGAAGCCGATCCTTGCCATGCCGCTCAGCTCCGGTAGATGCGCTGGGCGCGCCGCTCGGCGCCGCGCACGGCGTCCTGCGGCGAGGACTGCCCCGTCACGACCTCGCCGAACATGTCGGACACGATGTTCTCCGCCAGGGCCGCCGCGGAGGCCGTGCCGAGCGTGCCGGCATAGCCCACCGAGCGCCCCCGCGCCGCGACGTCGCGGAACACCCGGATCCGCGGGTCGCGGTTCCAGAGCGGGCTGGATTCATAGGCGCGCAGGGCATGGCTGACGTAGCCCACGGAACCGTCCAGCACCTTCTCGTATTGCGGCTTCTCCAGCAGAAAGGTGAGGAAGGCCTTCGCGGCATTCGGGAAGCGCGTGTAGCGGAAGGCGATGAAGGGATAGACCAGGTGCATCTCGGTCGGCTGCGCGGCCGGGCCGATGGGCCAGTTCGCGTGGTCGATGTCGTCGGCGAAGGCCATCTTGTCCGCCCGCGCCTTGGCGTAGACGGACACGGAGTTGTTGGTCAGCCAGACCTGCTCGCCCAGGAAGGCGCTGTTGTTCGAGGCGTCGGTCCAGGACACCGTGCCCGGGATGAAGCTGGGGGCGAGGGCGCGCGCATAGTCCAGGGCGCGCAGGGTTTCCGGGCTGTTCAGCGCGACCCGGTTGTTCTCGTCCACCAGCCTGCCGCCATGCGACCAGAGCAGCCAGTGGCAGAAGGAGTTGCCGTCGCTGGGCGCACGGCCGAAGGCGAAGCCCGCGGGCTTGCCGATCCGCTTCATCTCCGCGCACAGCTTCAGGAACCCGTCGGTGTCGGTGGGGAAGCTCTGGAACCCGGCCTCCTTCATCGCGGACATGCGGTACACCGGCAGCACGCCGATCACGACGTTGGAGATGCCGATCCAGCGCCCGTTGCGCTTGCCGTACTGCTCGATCAGCGGGTACCAGCCGCCGTACTTGCCCCCGATGTGGTCGGCGACATCGGTAAGGTCGAGCAGCTTGTCGGCGAACAGGTGCGGCGTGGTGTGCAGCGTCCAGGCCAGGTCGGGGCCGCTGCCCACATTCGCGGCGACGCTGAGCTGCGGCTGCACGTCGTCCTGCCACACGTTGTCGATGCGCACGGGCACGCCGGTCGCCTCGGTGAAGGCGCGGATGTTTTCCGTGGTGGCCTTGTCCTCGGCGTCCAGGAAGCGGCTCCAGCGGAGGAAGCGGAGCTGCGCGCCCGGCTCCGGCTTGAAGGGCTGTTCCTGCGCCCAGGCGCGGGACCACCGGAACAGCGCCTCGCCGGTGAGGCCGAGCGAGGCGGTGCCGGCCAGGGTGGCGGCATTGCCGAGGATGCTGCGTCGTCCAAGCATGATGCGGTCTTCCTCCCGGTTGGTGTTTTCCGTTGCGGCCCGGGGGCGGAGGCGCCGTGCGTCGCTCCCGCTTTCCTGGCGTCCTTCTAAAGGCGGTAGATCCTCGCGGCGTTGTCGCGCAGCAAGGCGCGGCGCTGGGCTTCGGGGCGGTCGGCAATGGCCTGCAGGAAGCCGTCGACGATGGCGTCGAAGCTGCCGGCCAGGCCGTCCACGGGGAAGTTGCTGGCGAACAGGCAGCGATCGGGCCCGAACACCGCGATGGCGTCGCGGATCACGGGAAGATTGGCCTCCGCGCGCCAGGGCTGGCCCGGCAGTCCGAGGCCGGAAACCTTGAGCGCCACGTTGGGCGCACGGGCCAGGGCTTCGAGCGCGCCGCGCCAGGCGCGCAGGGCCTCGGGGCTCCGGTCCCCCGGAAGGCCGGTGTGGTTCAGGATGACCGGCGTGCCCGGGAAGTCGCGTGCCAGGTCGGCGGCGGCATCGAGGTGCCACCAGGGCGTCTGCAGGTCGAAGCTCAGCCCGTGCCGTTCCAGCATCGCGAAGCCGCGCCGCCAGGCCGGATCGTCCATCGAGCCGGGCGCGCCCCTTTGCGCATCCTCGGGCCGGGTGGCGGCGCGGGGCTTGTGGCGTATGCCGCGCACCAGGGGCCGGGCCGCCTGCGCCGCCAGCACCGCGTCCACCTCCGGATCGTCCAGCCGGGCCTGGGCGACGCAGGCGCTGGGCAGCCCTTCCCGCTTCGCCAGGCGCTCCAGCCACTCGGTTTCCGCAACCGGGTGGGCCGGGTCGAACTCGGCCTCCATGTGGACGGTGCCCACCACCGGATGCCGGGCCGCGTCGGCCCGGTAATCGGCAGGAAGGTAGTTGCGGCGCAGCGCGCTGTAGTCGCCGTAGCGGAACGGGATCGGCTCGGGGTCGCGGAGCCAGGGATGGTGGTTGGCGTCCAGGTCCCAGAAGTGCTGGTGGGCGTCGATGATGGGCAGCACGGCGCTGCCGCCCGCAGCCGCATCCGCGCTGGCCGGGAGGCCGTGCGCAGCCCCGGGGGGCATCGCGGACGGGCTGGTCACCGGCCCGGTGCCGCCGCTCGCATCCGGGGCGCCGAACTCACGGCGAGCCATCCGGGCGGGCATTCACCCCAGGGCCGGCCTTGCACGGCGCGGCGGCGCGGGGCGGCGCGACGGGTCGGGCGCGCTTGCCGCCCATGTTCGGCTCCATGGTCGTTTCCCCCGGAAACGGAAGCTTTCCGGCGCCACGGCACCGGCTGCTTCTCTGTTGCCGAACTCTGGCATGTCATCCTATTGTAGAACAAGTGGGTTCGGGCGGCAAAATTCGCACGGCCCTCTCCGCAGGCGGCCGCCGACCGCCCCAGGCCGACCGGAGACCGCCGCTTGAAGAACCAGGGCCAGTTTTCCACCCAGTTGCAGGCGCTTCTCGGCGCCGAGGGGGTGGTCACGGATCCGTCGCGCATGGCGCGCTACTGCGCGGACTGGTCCGGCGATCTGGCCGGGGTTCCGCTTGCCGTGGCGCGGCCCGCGGACACGGCGGAGGTGGCGGCGGTGCTGCGGCTCTGCGCCGGGGAAGGCGTGCCCGTGGTGCCGCAGGGCGGGCATACCGGGTTGGTCGGCGGCGCCGTGCCCTCCCCCGCCGGCGACGAGCTGGTGCTCAGCCTGGAGCGCCTGGACCGCGTGCGGTCGGTGGACCCCGTCAACTTCAGCATGGTCGCGGAAGCCGGCTGCGTGCTGGAAGGGCTGCATCGCGTCGCGGAACAGCACGACCTGCTGCTGCCGCTTTCGCTGGGGGCCCAGGGCAGCTGCCAGATCGGCGGCAACATCGCCACCAACGCGGGCGGGGTGAACGTGCTGCGCTACGGCATGGCGCGGGACCTCGTGCTCGGCCTGGAGGTCGTGCTGCCGGATGGCCGGATCTGGAACGGGCTGCGCAGCCTGCGCAAGAACAACACCGGCTACGACCTGAAGCAGCTCTTCATCGGCTCCGAGGGCACGCTCGGCGTGGTGACCGCTGCGGTGCTCAAGCTGTTTCCGCGCCCGACGCAGGTGCAGACCATCATGCTCGGGCTGGACTCCGTTTCCTCCGCGATGGGCCTGTACGCGGCGGCGCGGCGCGACCTGTCCGACCTGCTCTCGGCCTTCGAGCTGATGCCGCGCGGCTGCATCGACCTCACCCTCGGTGCCATCCCGGGGCTGCGCGACCCGCTCCCCGCGCCGGCCCCGGTTTACGTGCTCATGGAAGCCTCGGCGAGCGGGCTTGTCGACCTTGCCGAACTGATGGAACGCTTTCTTGCCAGGCGCATGGAACTCGGCGGAATCCTGGACGGCGTGGTGGCCATGAGCCGTGCGCAGGCTGCGGATTTCTGGCGCATCCGCGAGGGCCTTGTGGAGGCGCAGCACCGGCACGGGCGGCACCTGCGCACCGACGTGTCCGTGCCGATCTCCTGCCTGCCGGATTTCATCGGGCAGGCCGACGCCGAGCTGGCCCGCCGCCTGCCTGCGGCGCTGCCGGTGGTGTACGGCCATGTCGGCGACGGCAACATCCACTACAACCTGCTGCCTCCGAAAGGGCTCCCGGAGGCGGAGGCGCACGCGCTCCTGGAGCAGGGGGAGGCATTGATCTTCGCGCTCGTGGACCGTTTCGGCGGCTCCATCAGCGCGGAGCACGGCATCGGGCGGGTGAAGCGGGAACCGTTCGAGCAGCGCCTGCCGGCGGTCGACCGCGACCTGCTGCGTGCGCTCCGCTCCGGCATCGATCCGCAGAGCATGATGAGCCCGGGGCGCCTGTTCGCGTAGCATGGTGGATATGCCAGAAAGGGCGATGAACGACCGCATCAGCCGGGCGCCGCAGCTCCCGTCCCGCATCGCCTCGCTGGTGGCCGAGGCCATTGCGGAAGGACGCTGGAAGCTGGGCGAGCGCCTGCCCACGGAGCAGGCGCTCGCGGATTCCTACGGCGTCAGCCGCAACGTGGTGCGGGAAGCGATCTCGCGCCTCCGGGCCGACGGGCTGGTGCAGTCCCGCCAGGGTGTCGGAGCCTTCGTGGCGCGGGCGCAGGGCACCGGCGTGCTCCGCTTCGACGCGGAGCTGCTGAGCGACCGCGCCACCTTCGGCAACGTGTTCGAGCTGCGCGCCATGCTGGAGATCCAGACCGCCGGGCTGGCGGCGGAACGGCGGAGCGAAGCCGACCTCGCGGCCATCGCCCACGCCTATGAGCGCATGGTGCGGGAGTCGGAGGGCGAGGCGGGCGGCGTCGATGCCGATCTCGACTTCCACCGCGCCGTCGCGCGGGCGACCGGCAATGCCCAGATCGCTGCGGTGGTGAGCTTCCTGTCCGACCAGATCCGGGAAACCATCCTGGCGACACGGGCGCGCCCGGGCAGCTTCGTGGGCGGGATCATCGAGGTGACGCTCGCCGAGCATGCCGCGATCCACGATGCCATCGCGTCCGGCTCCGCGGAGGCCGCGAAGGATGCGATGGCCGCGCATATCCGGAATGCCGCGAACCGGATCGGGTACACGCTGGCCATCTGAGGACTGGCCATCTGAGGACTGGCCATCGGAGGATACGGGGCGGATCCCGCCCTCCGGCTCGTTCGAACACGGTGTCCTCGGTGAGGATCTTGTGGATGGCCGCCCGGCGGCGTCCGGAATCATCCTCGCCGAAGACGCCTTCGCTGCGGAGCCTTAGCGGCGCGAGCCGGGCACGCGTCGAAACGGTTCGATGACGATCAGCACCACCAGCAACATCATGCTTCTGGCCATGAAGGTCGGCGCAAAGGCCTGTTCCGAAAAGCCAGCATCGATCAGGCTCACCAGCATGCTCCAGCAGAGCGTCAGAATAACGAGCCGAGTAACCCGCAGGCTCACGTTGCTGAACATGGCTCGATGCTGATTCTGCGATCAGGGTGCGTCAAGCGCTGAGTGCCGAACGCGCTCTTGCTTTGCCTGGCTCAATGTTTTCACACAGCTGCGGCCTGCTTCCGCCACCCCTCAGCCAAAGTCCAGGCTGATCTGGTCCGGGCGCACCGCGTCCATGCCGTCAAAGCCGGACACGGTCACGCCGAGGAGCCGCACCGCCTTCGGCAGCGGAAAGACGCCGTGGGCCAGCTCCCGCGAGATCCGCGCGAGCTCCGTCCGGCTGGTGACGGGCACAGGCGAGGTGCGGCTGCGGGTCACCTGCCGGAAGTCGGTGAACTTCACCTTCACGGTGACCGTCCGCCCGAAGGTGCCGGTCTTCTCGCACCAGGCCCAGACTTCCTCCGCGAGCGCCGCGATGCCCTGCTCGACCTCCGGCGGCGTGGCGAGGTCGCGGGCGTAGGTGGTTTCGGAGCCGGAGGACTTCCTGGGCCGGTCCGGCACCACCGGGCGGTGGTCCTCCCCGCGCGCGATGGCGTGGAAATGCGCGCCCGCCTTGCCGAAGTGCTCCTGCTGGAAGGCGAGGCTCCGCTCGCGGAGGTCGCGGCCGGTGCGGATGCCCAGCGCCTCCATCCTGGCGGCGGTGGCCGGACC
>NZ_JBHLVZ010000035.1:0-1559 GCF_042433125.1 Muricoccus vinaceus
GGCCCCTCAAGCGAAATGCCATGGTTTCGTTGGCTGCTGACCAGCAACCCGGCGTCCACATAGCACTACCTTGGCATCTTCAACGGGGCGGTGAGTAACCCATCTGCTGGTTGACTGGTTAGCGGGAGGTGACGATGGCGGAGGTCATTGGCGCGTCTACCGATCTGGATAGCTGGCTTCGCCCGTTTCTCGACGTGATGGGGCGCAAGACGCGGCGGGTCTGGGCTCCTTTTTACCTGCGCGGGCTCCTTGGTCCTGGCGAGCGCAAGAGCCTGCAGCCCATGGCGGCACGGCTGGGTTTGCCCGGGCACGACCAGCTGCACCACTTCATCACCAGCCCGGCCTGGGACGACGCACCGCTCTGGCGCGTGCTGTCGGAGAGGGCGGACGAGCTTCTGGGCGGCCCCGAAGCGGTGCTGGTGATCGACGACACCGCGCTGCCCAAGAAGGGCGATCTTTCGGTCGGCGTGGCGCGGCAGTACTGCGGGGCGGTGGGCAAGAGGGCGAACTGCCAGGCCCTTGTCTCGCTCACCCTCGCCCATGGCGAGGTGCCCTTGCCCGTGGCTTTGCGACTGTTCCTGCCCGACACCTGGACGCAGGATCAGCAGCGTTGCGCCCGGGCTGGCGTGCCCGAGGCGGAGATGGTGGCCCGCAGCAAGGGCGAGATCGCACTCGCCGAACTCGATCGGTTGCGCGAGACAGGACTGCGCTTTGGCATCGTCCTGGCCGATGCGGGCTACGGGATGAGCGCCGGGTTCCGCCAGGCGCTCTCCGAGCGGGATCTGCTCTGGGCGGTGGGCATCCCGCGCACGCAGAAGGTCTACACAACGGCCGTCCAGCTCCGCTGGCCACGTGCCAGTAGGGGCCGTCCGCGCCAGCTGCCAGTGCCCAGTGAGCAGCCGCAGGCCGTGGAGGACGTCTTGGCCAAGCTCAAGTGGCGCCGGCTGAGCTGGCGGCAGGGTACCAAGGGGGCGCTTGCCGCGCGCTTTGCCGCCCTGCGTGTACGAGTTGGCGATGGCCAGGTGACGCGTCCGTCACGGCACCTGCCGGGGGAAGAGGTCTGGCTGGTCGGCGAGTGGCGCTCAACAGGGGAGCGGAAGTACTACCTCAGCAACCTGGGCCCTGACACTCCGCTGCGCAGCCTGGCCGCCGCAATCAAGGGGCGCTGGGTCTGCGAGCAGGCCCATCAGCAACTCAAGCAGGAACTCGGGCTGGGCCACTTCGAGGGACGGTCCTGGACCGGCTTGCACCGACACGCGCTGATGACCTGCATGGCCTTCGCCTACCTCCAGCACCTGCGGCTCCGAACCGTCCGCGGGCGGGGAAAAAAGGTGCAGCCCTTTCCCAAGCGGCGGACCACCACCCCAACCAAGCCTGCCCGCCATGCGCCGGGCCATCATCGGGCAACTGTTCGCTCACCTCGTCACGCCAGTCCAATGCCCGCACTGCAGGCGACAGTTCCGTCCGCCACCTGATCCGAGACTGCCAAGGTATTGATAGTCGGAATCGACAAAGTGCTCCGCAGGAAGCAGGCCCTTGGCTGCAAGGCGGTCGTGAAT